>JABEUW010000075.1 GCA_013043945.1 Vulcanimicrobiota bacterium
GTGTTTCTTTTTCAAAAACAACCTTCGCCGAAAGCCACGGTGACCGCTCCCTATGCTACGAGGGTGATCCTTTCGTACACCACTCCCGGGGACACGATCTGAAAACGTATGCGGCGTGTAGTTCTCCACCGTTAGATTGTACTGAACTGCAAGCGCCGGGGCACAGAGCGCGCCGACCATGGCAAGTGCGAGAACGAAAAATACCGCGGAGCGGATAAGGTCATTGAGTTTCACCTGTTTTTCGAAACCTCCGTATGGGCGAGTATTTTTTCGCACGATACGCCTTCATCGGCCGGTACGGCCAACATACCGTGGCTATCCCGATGCCGGCGAGCGAATTGCGAGCACGATGTCGTTCCTGCGCAGAGCGACGGCACTCCTTGCCGTAGGGAAAGAAAAACGCCCGATAGCAATCGGGCGTTTCCTTACTGGTGGGCCATCCTGGTCTCGAACCAGGGACCTCATGCTTATCAAGCATGCGCTCTAACCAACTGAGCTAATGGCCCGACGGTTGGGGAGTATAGCACACGATGCAACTCCCTCCCTCCCGATTTTCCGCTAGATCATCGCGATCCACTTCTTGAGGGTCTCGTCGGCGCTTTTTAGCTCGGCCATCAGCAGGCTTTGCAGGGCATCGCTCTCCCGCATCTGCTCGGACCGTTGGGCGGCGACCTCGTCGAATTGCTCGTGCATCGTCAGCAGCGAGGCCTGGTCGATCGCCGCCTGATGCTCGGCAGCGATCGCATCGCTCTCCAACGTCGGGGCGGCAGCGGGAGCCGGCGTGCCGACTCCGCGCGCTTGGGTCGGCGCCGCTTTCACGCCGAGATCGACTGGATGAACTTTTTGGTGATGCCGTTATCGGCCTTGATTTGTTCCATCTCGACGTTACGCAGGGTGTTGATCTCGCGCATGTTCTCGGAGCGCTCGGCGGTCGCTTCGTCGAACATCGCCGACTGCATCGAAAGCTGCTCTTGGTGCTGCATCTGCGAGGCGTAGAGGCCGAGCTGGAAGTTCTCGTCCCAGGAATTCATCGCATTCATCGCCCCGTTTTGGGCGCCACCGGCGATTGCGGAGGCCCCCATCGAGAGCAGGGCTGGGGCGGCGGCTTCGGCGAGAGCGGGAAGAAAAGCCACGATCGATCTCCTTCAGAGCGAGGGGGTGCTAGCGTTGGATTCGGCGGCGAGTTCGTCGAGCCAGGGCTGCTCGCCGTGGCTCGCTGCCGGGGGTGGGGCGAGTGGTATCGCGGGCGCGCCCCGCGCGGAGCCCCCGTAGCCGGCGGCGCTCGCGGCGGCGCTGGGAAGCTCGGCGCGCGCATCCTCGATCTGCGCCTGGTGGCGTAGGACCGAGTCGGCATATCCCAGCACGCTTCCGTCCGCCCATCGAGTCGTCGTGCCGCGGGCGTTCGGCGATCCTGCGTTGTACGACGAGAGAGCGGCGTGCTCGTCCCCGCCGTAGCGCTGGAGCAGGCCATGCAGCATCTCGGCAGCGCGCTCGGCGTTCTGCGCGGGGTCCATAGCGGCGGGGCTTCGGGCGAAGGCATGGTAGCGATCGTCGATCTGGAAGAGGCCGTGCCCGTGCCCGCCATCCCCGAGGATATTGCGCCCGGCGTTGACTCCCGGGCCACCGGTCTCTTGAGCCGCGACCGCCGCTAAAAACGAGGGGTCGAGGCCATTTCGTGCCGCCGCTCGGGCGATGGGGGCGGCATAGGCGACGCCGTGGGCGGCGAGCGCGGAGGCAGAAGCAGAGAGGGCGGTCATAGCATCCCCCCTCTGCGACGAAGGGTCGGTTTGACAAGAGTCCGGCCCGCCTCTACAATGGCTTGGTTGTACCAAAGGGCCCCGCCTCGGCGGGGCCTTCCCAACGCAAGGCGCAGGTTTCTTTGGCTCGCTCGCACTCCGTCGATCTCTCCGGCCTCCTCGCGGGAAGTCGCCAGCGGATCCTCATCGATGACGAGGTCGCCCTAGAACCCTTCGAGGATATCTCGTTCGTTGGGCCCGTTCGCGTTCACCTCGAGGTGCAGGCCACCGATGGCCTCCTCCACCTCGTCGGCGAAGCGGCGGGCACGGTGGGCGCTGCGTGCGTGGGGTGTCTTGAAGAGGTCGAGCGACCGATGGTGGTTGCGATCGACGAGCGAATCAACCCGCACGTCGGTCGCGAGGACGACCCCTTCGGCGAAGGAAACGTCCTTCTCGGCGGGCGATTGGATATCGCAGATCTAGCGCAGCAGGTGCTGCTCGGCGCGCTTCCAATGCGGATGCGCTGCTCCGAAGAGTGCCGCGGGCTCTGCGGGCTCTGCGGAGCGAACAAGAACTCGGGCGCATGCTCGTGCGAAACTGGAGAAAAACGTGGCGAACTTAAAATGGAAAACCCCTCGCAGCAAGACGCGTAGCCGTCGCGCCGCGAACTGGAAACTCAATCCCGTGACGACGACGGCCTGCTCGCAGTGCCGCCAGCCGAAGCGTCCGCATTTCGTCTGCGAACATTGCGGTACCTACGATGGACGCACGGTGGTCGAAGTCCGCGACGAACACGCCGGCCACACGCACGACTAAGTGTCGTTGACCGGAGTTCGGATCGCGGGCGTCGGGCATTATGCGCCCGAACGCGTTGTAACGAACGAAGATTTCGCACGCTGGCTCGACACCTCCGACGAATGGATCGTCTCGCGGACCGGCATGAAGCGGCGCCATTGGGTCGCCCCCGGTGAAGCGACGAGCGATCTCGCCGTCGCTGCGGGGCGCAAAGCGCTCGCACATGCGGGGCTCGAGGCGAGCGATATCGATTGCTTTATCGTCGCGACCGTCACCCCCGATTACAGTTTTCCGGCGACCGGGTGTATCGTGGCGTCGCGTCTCGGCGGCGTCGATAAACCGGGCTTCGATATCAACATCGCGTGCAGCGGCTTTATCTACGGGCTTACGACCGCTTCGGCGTTGATTCGCGGTGGGGTGTACAAGCGGATTTTACTCGTGGGCGCCGAGACGCTCACCTCGATTACGAATTACGAAGATCGCGGCTCGGCGATTCTCTTCGGCGATGGTGCCGGGGCAGTCGTCTTAGAAGCCTCCGAAAAAGATTCGTTTCTCTCCTCGGAGCTTGGCTCCGATGGTAGCCGCCCCGAGTTACTCTTCGTCGAAGCCGGTGGATCGCGCAATCCCATCAATGCCGAAAATCTTGCCGAGCGCAAAAATTTCCTCGCGATGCAGGGGCGCGAAGTTTTTAAATTTGCGGTAACCAAGATGATCGCCGCGACCGACGTCGCGCTAAAAAAAGCGAACCTCACGCGCGACGATTTGAACTTGCTCATTCCGCATCAGGCGAACAAACGGATCGTCGATGCGGCGGCAAAGTATCTCAACATGGGCCCCGATCGCGTCGTTATCAACATTCACGAGTACGGAAATACCTCGGCGGCATCGATTCCGATCGCGCTCTCCGAAGCGGTCGCGGCGGGGCGCGTGCACGATAACGACGTTATCGTGTTCGTTGCCTTCGGCGGCGGCCTTTCCTGGGGTGCGGTGACGTGGCGGTGGTCGGCGTGAACGCGTTGCGCGTCGCCGCGATCTTTCCAGGGCAGGGCTCGCAGATGCTCGGCATGGGCGTCGATGCGGCGCAGCGCTACCCGGTAGCGGCCGAACTCTTCGACCGCGCGCGAGCGATTCTCGGCTACGATCTCCTCGCGTTGCAACGCGAGGGCCCCGAAGAGCGCCTTCGCGAGACGCAGTTCAGTCAACCGGCAATTTTCGTAACGAATCTCGCGCTTGCGTACGCCGTCGAGGGCCTTGCAGAGCGGCTCGTCGCGACCGCCGGGCATTCCTTCGCCGAGTTTTGTAGCTTGGTCGTCGCCGGTGCGCTCTCGTTCGAAGATGCCCTGCGCGTCGTCGACGAACGCGGAAAGGCGATGAGCGAGGCCGCAGCGGCGGCACCGGGCGGCATGTCGGCGATTCTCGGCCTCGATGCGAGCGCGGTGCGTGCGGCGACCGAGGCGACGCAAGAGCGCACCGGGCTGCGCGTCTCGCCGGCCAATTTCAACGCGCCCGCGCAGATCGTCATCTCCGGCGATCTCGAAGCCGTTCTCGCCGCCGGTGAAGAGGCGCTCGCCGCCGGCGCGAAGCGCGTCGTGCCGCTCAACGTCTCGGGCGCGTGGCACTCGGCACTGATGGAGCCCGCGGTGCCGCGTTTTCGGCGCGCCGTCGACGCTGCGCCGTTCGTGATGCCCGAGCGCATCGAGGTGATCTCCAACGTCGACGCGCAGCCCTATCGTAGCGCGGATGGAATGCGCGCGAATCTCGTCGACTCGATCGTCCACGAAGTGCGTTGGCACGAAACGGCGCTCCGCCTCCTTGCGTGCGAGCTCGATCTCATCGTCGAATTCGGAGCGAGTGCGGTTCTCGCGCCGATGATGAAGCGCGTACCGAATGCACCTGAGGTCCTTGCGGTCTCCGACGCTGCGGGAATCGAGCGCCTCGAAGCGCGCCTGCTCGCCGAGGTCGGCGCATGATCTTTGCAGAGCGTAGCGCGATCGTCACCGGAGCGAGCCGCGGCATCGGCCGCGCGATCGCCGTCGATCTCGTTCGCCAAGGAGCCGATTGTGCGCTCGTCGGGCGCGACGTTGCTGCGCTCGAAGAGAGTGCGGCGGCCTGCCGTTCGGTGCGCGCCGATGCGCGTATCGAAATACTCGTTGCCGACGTCGCCGATGCAGCCTCGGTCGATGCCGCGGTGCTTCGCGCGCAGGAGGCATTCGGGCGGATCGATTTCGCTATCGCCAACGCCGGGCAGTCGATCGACGCGCTGCTCATGCGGATGAAGCCCGAACAGCTCGACCATCTGCTCGACGTCAACGTGAAATCTGCGTTCTATCTCTGCGCGGCGGTGAGCCGCCCGATGATGAAGCAACGCTCCGGAAGTATCGTCTTGCTCAGCAGCATCGTCGGCATTACCGGCAATGCCGGGCAGAGCGCCTACGCCGCCTCGAAAGGGGCGATCCTCGCGCTGGGCAGCTCGCTCGCCAAGGAGCTCGGCTCGCGGAATATCCGCGTCAATAGTGTCGCTCCGGGCCTGATCGAGACGGCGATGACCGCCTCGATGCCGGCAGCGTACCGCGATGCCCTGATCGCCAGAACGGCGCTCGGGCGCGCGGGCACCCCGGAGGATGTTGCCGGGGTGGTGTCGTTTCTCTGTTCCGATGCGTCGCGATACGTCACGGGGCAGTGTATCGTCGTCGACGGCGGCATCGTCACCTAAATCCGAATCACCGTACTACAAGGAGAATCATGTCCAGCAGCACCTTCGATCGCGTTAAGAAAGTCATCGTCGAACAACTCGGCGTTCAGGAGTCAGAAGTGACGCCGGAAGCCTCGATCACCGACGATCTCGGTGCCGATTCACTCGACCAGGTGGAATTGGTGATGGCCTTCGAGACCGAATTCAATATCAGCATTCCCGACGAAGAGTCGGAGAAGATCAAGACCGTCGGCGATGCCGTTGCGCGCATCGACGAGGCTGCGGCGAAGGCCTAGACCGGCAGCACCGAGATGTTCGAACAGCTCAGCGATCGGTTAGGCGCGGTATTCTCGCGTCTTACGGGTCGCGGCCGGCTCAGCGAGAGCGACGTTACCGAGGCGCTACGCGAAGTTCGCGTAGCGCTCTTGGAAGCGGACGTCTCGCTTGCGTCGGCAAAAGCGTTCGTCGCGCGGGTCAAAGAGCGTGCGCTCGGCGCGGATATCCTCGCCTCGCTCACGCCGGGGCAGACGATCGTTTCGATCTGCCACGAGGAACTCGTTGCGTTGCTCGGCGGTGCCGAGGCGCGGCTACAATTCAGCGACGCACCGCCGTCGGTGATTTTGCTCGTCGGGCTCCAGGGCTCGGGTAAAACGACTCACGCGGGAAAGATCGCCCTGCGGCTCAAGGAGCAGGGGCGACGGAGCTTGCTCGTCGCCGCCGACATCTATCGCCCCGCTGCAATCGCGCAGTTACAACGGCTCGGCGAACAGATCGAATTACCGGTCTTCGAACGGGGAACCGCCGATCCCGTCGAGACGGCGCGCCTCGGCGTCGCCGAAGCGAAACGGCTCGGTATTTCGACGGTGATTATCGATACTGCGGGGCGCCTGCAGATCGACGATTCCTTGATGTCCGAACTCGAACGCATAAAGGCCGCCACCCAACCGCGCGAGATTCTCTTCGTCGCCGACGCGATGACCGGACAAGAAGCGGCGAACGTCGCCGACGGATTCCACCGTCGGCTCGGCATCACCGGCATCGTGCTCACCAAGATGGATGGCGATACCCGCGGCGGCGCGGCGCTCTCGATCTTCGAGCGCACCGGCGCGCCGATTAAGCTCATCGGCGTCGGCGAAAAGCTCTCGGCGCTCGAAGCATTTTACCCCGATCGCTTAGCCTCGCGCATTCTCGGAATGGGCGACGTGCTGACGCTGATCGAAAAGACGCGCGGTATCTATACCGAGGAACAAGCAAAATCGCTCGAGCAGAAGATGCGCAGCTCGCAATTCTCGCTCGACGATTTTCTCGACCAGCTACGACAGGTCCGCAAGATGGGGCCGATGGGCGATCTTCTGAAGATGATCCCCGGTATGTCGCGCGCGCTCCCAAAGAATTTTGAGCTCCCGGAGAGGGAGCTCAAAAAAACCGAGGCGATCATCTGCTCGATGACGCGGCAAGAACGGCGTGCTCCGCAGATTCTCAATGGATCTCGGCGTAAA
>JABEUW010000076.1 GCA_013043945.1 Vulcanimicrobiota bacterium
AGGCGCTCGCATATTTTACTTTGAGGCTCTTGATGCCGGTCCGTTCGCGTTCGCGCTCCTCTAAGGCGGAGATGCGTCCGCGCGCATCGCCGCGCAGCGAGATGCACTCGGCGAGCTCGGCGTCGGCTTCGGGGCGAACCGCCCCACCATCGCTCAGACGTGCCGGAGGTTCTTCGACGAGCGTGGCATGAAGATCGGCGAGCACGTCCTCGAATCCCAACAACGGCGTTCGACGGCGCGCGAGCGCTTCGGGCAGGAGCGCGGGAATCTCCCCCATCGCTTCGAGGGTGCGGCGCAACGAGGCGAGATCGCGGGGGTTTGCGCGACGCAGAGAGATTTTCTGAGCGATGCGTTCGAGGTCGAAGCAGCGGCGAAGGGTTTCGTGCAGGTGCCCGCGCAGTGCGTGCGTTTCGACGAGCGCGGCCAAGTCGTCGAGCCGTCGTTCGATCCTTTCGCGATCGATCGAGGGTGCCGAGATTCGGCGAGCGAGTAAGCGCGAGCCCATCGAAGTCGCACAACCGTCGAGCGTCGCGAAGAGCGTCGCGCGTTCGTTCGCACCCTCCGCGCGCAGCAATTCGAGGTGCTTGCGCGTCGACGGGTCGATCGCCAAATGCGCCGCCTCGCGCCGGTAGCGAGTGCGAATCCGCAACGGCGAGCCTTCGACGGCGAGCCCGGTGCGTGCGAGGAAGCGGTCGAGCACCTCGGCGGCGCGCGCCATTGCGAGCGATTCGACGAGCGAGAAGCCGGGAACGGCATCGACCGCTCGCGCGGAGGCTCCCGAGATCGGCAAGGTCGCGATCCGTGCGCCGAGATTCGCGATTTGGAGGCGCAACGTCGAATGCGCGCCATCGGGGATATCGAAGACGATCTCGGCGGGAGCGATGCGCGCCAACTCCGCGAGCAGTTCGTCCTCGCTGAGCTCGCTTGGGAAGGCGGTGCCGAAGCTCTCGCCGGTCGAGACGTCGCAGTACATCAGCCCGAAGGTGTCGTCGAGATAACTGAGCGCGGCGAGAAAATTGTTGCGCTTCCCATCGAGGAGGTGCTCTTCGACGAGCGTTCCCGGCGTCACCACGCGAACGATATCGCGACGGACGAGCTTGTTGGGACGCGGCTCCTCCATCTGCTCGGCGAGCGCGACGACGAAGCGCTGTTCGACGAGCCGACGCAGGTACGTATCGAGCGCGTGATGGGGAACGCCGGCCATCGCTACGCGCGTTCCGCTCCCCGAATCCTTACCGGTCAACGCGATCTGCAGGGCGCGCGCGATCGTCTCGGCATCTTCGCCGTACGCTTCGTAGAAATCGCCGACGCGCGCCAGCAAGATCGCCTCGGGGTTGCGAGCCTTCAATTCGAAGTATTGCTCGATCGCCGGCGAGCGTTTGGTCGGCGCACTCACGCGAGCGTACGTTCGTCCATCGGTTATAGGAGGGAGAGCACCGGCGCATCGACCGGAGCGCCGCTATCGGTAAAGCGAGCGGAGCGCGCGCGTACCGTCCCCGAGTTCCCCCATACGTGCGCGGCGACGATCTCGATATCGAGCCAGGGCTCGCGAGCGTAGAGCGCGGCATCGTAATCCGGAGGCATCGGCGAGTTGACGGTCACGTTATCGAGTGCTTTAGCCGTTAAACGGTTTGGATCTTTCTTCGAAGGGCCGACAACGAGGCAGCGCTCGACGCGCCCGATTTTGCGCGCGTGGTATGCCGTGCTCGCATCGTTCTGCGCTTCGATGAGGCGTTCGAAGCGTTCGTGCGCGGCCTCGGGGGCGACTTGCTCCCAATTCGCGGCCGGCGTCCCACGCCGGATCGAATAGATAAACGAATAGGCGTTTGCAAAGATCCCGCGGCGCACGTACTCCAACGTCGCCTCGAAATCGCTCTCGCTCTCCCCGGGAAAACCGACGATCATATCGGTCGTGATCGCCCAGGCCGGAAGGTAGCGCGCGATCCATGCGACGCGCTCCTCGAACTGCGCACGCGTATATTTCCGATTCATGCGGCGTAACACGGCGTCGCTCGCCGACTGCATCGGGAGGTGGACGCGTGGATTGAGCGCCGCGATCTCGGCGAAACCGGCGATCGTCGCCTCCGTAAAATCTTTCGGGTGCGGCGAGATAAAGGTCAGCCGCTCCAACCCTTCGAGTGTGGCGACCGAGCGCACGAGTTCGAGGAAATCCGCCCCGTCGGCGGGATCGCGCCACGCGTTGACGGTCTGGCCGACGAGCATCACCTCGCGCGCGCCCGCGGCGATCTTCTCGGCAACCTCGGCGCGAATTTCCGCTGCCGGGCGATGATCGAAGCGGCCGCGGACGTGCGGAACGATGCAGAACGTGCAGTAGTACGAGCAACCGCGCTGGACGTTCACGAAGGCGCGCAGGTGCGAGAACGCATCGGTGACGCCGTCGGCGGTACCGCCCATCGGTTCGAGCAACGCTCGCTGTTCGATCGCTTCGATATCGGGATCCTCGCCGAAATCTTCGCGCCAGCGTTCGAGACGATCGCCGAGTGCGCGAAGCTCCTTCGTTCCGTAAATCGCATCGACGTGCGGCGCAAGTTTCGCCATCCGGTCGCGATCCTGTTCGGCGAGGCAGCCCATCACGACGATGCGAACGCTCGGGTCGGCGCTCTTGAGCGCGCGAAAATGATTCATGCGCCCGTAGGCGCGGCGCTCCGCGTTATCGCGCACGGTGCAGGTGTTGAGCAGCACGACCTGCGCGTCTTCGGGGCGCGTGACGATAGCGTACCCCGCGGCGCTAGCGCGCTGCGCGATCTCCTGGGAATCGGCCTCGTTCATCTGACAGCCGAAGGTCTCGATATAGAGTGCAGCCATGGAAGAACGGCTCTCTTCGTCGCGAGGCGGGCAAACTCCGACCGAACGGCCAATCTCCCGTCGGTGGATCTAGAAGCATCGGAGACGCCGGTTCTCGCGCGCGTCGAACCGGCGACCGTCGCCATCGTGGGTCGCCCAAACGTCGGCAAGAGCGCGCTCTTCAACCGGCTCGTCGGCGCACGCTTGGCGATCGTCGAGGACACCCCCGGCGTGACGCGCGACCGGCTCTATGCCCTCGCCGAGTGGCAGGGGCGCACCTTTAACCTCGTTGATACCGCCGGCATCGACCCCGAGGCGGCGGTCGCACATGGCGATGCCTTCGCCGAGACGACCCGCCGACAGGCCGAGGCGGCGGCGGCCGCCGCCGATGCGATCCTCTTCGTCGTCGATGCTCGCGAAGGGGCGAATCCTCTCGATGAGGATGTCGCCACGATCCTCCGCCGCATCCGCCGGAAGATCATCCTCGTCGCCAACAAAGCCGAATCCCCGAGTGCCGCCGATAGTGCGACCGCCGAGTTCTCGCGCTTGGGCTTCGGCGTCCCGATCGTCGTCTCGGCGATCCATGGCGAGGGCACCGGAGATCTCCTCGATCGCATCGTCGAGGCACTCCCCGAGAACACCCCGAACGCCGTGCGCAGCGGCGAGATATCGCTCGCCATTGTCGGGCGCCCCAACGTCGGGAAATCCTCGCTGCTCAACTCTCTCGTCGGCCAGGAGCGCGCGATCGTCTCCGACGTCGCGGGGACGACCCGCGATGCGATCGATACCGAATTGCTCTGGCGTGATGGGAAGTATCGACTGGTCGATACCGCCGGGATGCGCAAGCGCCCCGAAGCGATCGGCGATATCGAATATTACGCGACGCTGCGCAGCCTCAACGCACTCGCACGCTGCGATATCGCGCTCATCGTCTTCGACTCGATGCACGGCATCACCGCGCAGGATCGCCGCCTCGTCGGGCTGGCAATCGAGGAGCGCAAGGGCGTGATTCTCGTCGGCAACAAGTGGGATCTCGTTCGCGAGCAGGGCGAGTACCAGCAGGGCGATCTCAAGAACGCCATTTACGATATGCTGCCCTTCGCGCGCTTCGCTCCGATCACGTTTCTATCGGCGATGACGCATCGCAAGCTCGGCGGCTTGATGCCGCTCGTCGCGCATATCTGCGAGAATCTCGACCGTCGCGCGCCGACCGGGCAGCTCAATGCGCTGATCCGCGATGCGGTAATGGCGCACCCGGCACCGATCTCGGGCGGAAAGGCGCTGCGGATCTTCTACGCCGCGCAGGTCGCAGCGCATCCTCCGCTCTTCATCATGCATTGTAACGACCCCGATCTCGTGCAGCCTTCCTATCGGCGATTTCTCGAACATACGATTCGCGAAGCCTACGATTTCGAAGGGGTGCCGCTGACGATCGAATTCCGGCCACGCCGCAGCGAGGAACGCGAGGAAGCACCGTGGCCGACGCCCTCATAACGCTATTTGCATTCGCCGTCGGCTCGATTCCGTTCGGGCTCATCGTCGGGCGGCTCTTCTTCTCGACCGATATTCGCGCGCAGGGATCGGGAAATATCGGCGCGATGAACGCGCTGCGTTCGCTCGGGACGCGCGGGGCGATCGCCGTGTTGCTGCTCGACGTCGCCAAAGGTGCGCTCCCGGTCTTGCTCGCGGCGCGATTGGGGCGCGGCGATGCAGTACAAGCAATCGCCGCTTTGGCGGCGGTGCTCGGCCATTGTTTTTCGCCGTGGCTCGGTTTTAACGGCGGGAAAGGGGTCGCGACGATGCTCGGCGCGACGCTCGCACTGAGCCCGGCCGCGGTCGCCGTCGCCGTCGCCGGCTGGTTACTCGGCGCGCTGGTGCTCACGCCGTACTCTTCGGTCGGCTCGATGCTCGCCGGAGTCCTCATCGTTCCCTCGCTCTGGTTCTTCACCCGTTCGTCGTGGGAGACGCTCTACGGTGCTGCGGTCGCGCTGCTGATTATCTACCGTCACGGCGAAAATATCGAACGCCTTCGCGCCGGCAACGAGAACCCGATTCCGTTCTTAAAGGGACGTGGAGCGCCGAAGCAATAGCGTCACCCGACGCTTAAGCTCGAAGAAACTCTCTGCATCGCCGGAATGCGACGCACTGCGCTCGCCGCGGCGATCAAGTATTCCCGGTCCTCCGCCGAGAGTTCGTCGAGATCTCCACCGTGAAAATAGACGAGCGCCTTGAGCGCCTCTGAAGCTTGAAAAGCCGAACCGAAGAGGGCTCGCCCGGCGGCAAGCCCGTCATCGAGTGAGGTCCCTCCGCGAACAATCGCCGCTATATCGAGATAGTCTTTCGCTTCGATGCGATCGAAAATCGCCTTCCACTTTGTGGCGAGAAGGTCGAGTGATGAGGCAACCACGAGGACGCCATCGTCGGTGCGCTCCGGCTCGCCGACGCGACCGATCGATAGTGACCCGAAGAACGAGAGTTTCACTGGTCGCGGGGTCGCAGTAAGCACGGTCAGCGTGTCGATAGAATCTTGAAGAACCGTCGCCCCCTGCAACAACGGCATTGCCGATCGCAATGCGATTTTATCGAGAGCACGTTCGGTAAAAAAATCGAAATCGATCGAAAGGCGATGCCCGTATCGAAGCGCGACGGCCGTCCCTCCGTAAAGAACGAATCCCAGATGGGCTGCCGGAGCGAGATCGCTCCAAAGTTCGCGTTGCGCTTCGTCCAGCGTCGCGAGAATCGGCTTCATGGAAGCTGGCCTTTACAGCACGCGGCGCGGCGCGGCGCGGGCGGCGGCGTGCGATCGTATGGGGTAAGGCGGAGCCGATAGTGCCAGTATGCCCATGATTTTGGTGAGAGCCATCCGGGCTCGGCGCATTCGACCACGTCAATCAGGGCTCGTTCGCCGAAGGTCTCGATCGCGCGCTGGACGTCATCGAAGTCCCCCAACTCTAAAACCTGGGCAATCACACGATTGGACGAGCGAATTGCCG
>JABEUW010000077.1 GCA_013043945.1 Vulcanimicrobiota bacterium
CGCACGACGAGCTTCGCGCGATTGATATAGATCGCTTCGTACTGCCACGGGCTCTGCCCGCCGAAAAATCCCTGAACGAACGAACCGACGAGCGGCTTATCGCCGGTCGTGATCGGATACTGCCCGGTTTCGTAGACGTTCAGAATCGCACCACGCGATTTCAGCACGCAGAAATGATTGCTTTCGACGGTGAGCAGCGAACCGCTCACGATGCTCGACGACGGATAATGATAGATGAGGACCTCGGGGCCCATCACCTCTTGGCCGTTGTTGTCGAGGGTGGAGATAACGCTCATGATCGGCATTAGATCGATTGTCCTTTACGGGCGAGTGGTGGCAGTGGTGCGAGCGCATCGCGCGCGCGCAGCGCGACGAGCGGTGGAAGCGGAGCGAGGGGCACGGCGGCACCTCGCAGCGGGGATTGCGGGTAGGGGCGAGCGGTTCGCTCTCCCTGAGGTGCAGGCGCCGCAACGATTGGCGCGGGTGCCGGGGGCGCTTCGTAGGGAGCAACCTGTGAAGCCTCGGTCGGCGGAGCATAGCCAGGCGAACGGGATCGCCAGCTCCGCGTACTGCATCGCGTGCCGTACGAGCTGCGCCGACGTTTCATCGCTACGAACAACAACAACCCCACTGCGATGCCGACGAGCGTGTCAAGATGCCCCACGATGCGCTCCTACCGCAAATTCGCGACTTTGTTACGCCTCTCGGCGATCGAGCAGATGGAGGAAGGAGCCGTGGACGTTTCCTTCACGCATACCGAGCCGTAGCGAGCCCCGGCCCTCTTCGCGTGTTTCAAAGAGCGCCGTCGCTTCGGGTTCGCGCTCGACGCTCGCGAAGTGGAATTCATGGCCGCGCAGGGGCGCACCGGCGCGTGCGAACGGCGTATCGGCGAGCGGACGCACTTCGCGATATCCAAGGTGCATTCGCGGTTGCGCGAACGAGAAACGGAGCGGCAGGAAGCCGAGCATCGCATGCTCGCGCGCGTCGCGATCGGCGAGCGACTCGCCGAGAACCATATAGCCGCCGCACTCGCCGTAGATCGCGGCGCCCCGTGCGCGCGCCGCCTCCATGCCTGCACGAAAGTTCGTTGCAGCGGCGAGCTTCGCCGCATGGAGTTCGGGATAGCCACCGGGCAGGTAGACCGCATCGGCTTCGCGTTCGGGGCCCTCGTCGGCGAGCGGGGAAAAAAAGGAGAGCCGAGCTCCGGCGCGCCGCCACCCCTCGGTGATGTGCGCGTAGGAAAAGGCGAAAGCGAGATCGTCGGCGATCGCGATGCGAGCGCCGAGCGGTGCGAGCGGTGGCTCGCTCCGAGCGGCGAGATCGGGGAGCGGTGAGGCGAGCGCGAGCAGGGCATCGATATCGAGCTGCGATTCACACGCTGCGGCGGCAGCCTCGAGAAAGCCCTCGAGTTCCCGGTGTTCGCGCGCCTGAACGAGCCCTAAGTGGCGCTCCGGGAGCGCGAGAGCGCCCTCCCGAGCGAGGGCGCCGAGGCAGCGCAGCCCAATTGCATCGAGCGCCGGCGCGATCGTCGCCGCGTGCCCCGGCGAGCCGACGCGATTGAGGATCGCTCCGACGACCCGCAGGTTCGGGTGGTAGCGGGCGAGCCCGAATGCGACGGCGGCTGCGGTCGTTGCCTGCGCCGCGACATCGAGGACGAGTACGACCGGCAGATCGAGGAGTTCGGCGAGATGCGCGCTCGAACCCGAGCCGTCGCGGGCGCCGTCAAAGAGCCCCATCACGCCCTCGACGAGCACGATATCGCTCTCGGCAGCGACCGCAGCGAGCTCGGCGCGCAGCGTCTGCTCGCGCATCCCCCAGAGATCGAGCGTCGCCGATCGCTTTCCGGCGGCGACGCGGTGAAAGGCCGGGTCGATAAAATCCGGCCCGACCTTCGCCGCGCCGACACGCAACCCACGGTTACGGAGCGCGCGCAGTAGCCCCAGCGTCACCGTGGTTTTGCCGCAACCTGAGGCGGCGGCGGAGATCAGGAGTGCGCGGCTCTTCATCGGCGGGTGCTATAGCCCGGCGCGAGAGCCGCGGCCTGCTTTGCGCAACAAAATCACCGCTGTCATCCCGAGGAGGTTGCCCCTCGAAAAGCTCTGGGTAAACTCCGCGGCCTATCAAGGGATTCGTCGCGCAGCTCGATACGGCGCTTGCAGCGCCTACTCGGCGTGACATGTACCGCTCCTCGGCGCGACAAAACGCCCCCGAATAGAGCGTCGTGAAATGGTGCGCAAGACTGGACTCGAACCAGCACGAGATTGCTCCCGCTAGCCCCTCAAGCTAGTGCGTCTACCAATTCCGCCACTTGCGCACGAGGGCTACGCGACTATACGGCCTAGTGCATACCCGGGTCAAGGGCATCGCGCAGGCCATCGCCGATAAAATTGATCGAGAGCACCGTCAGCAGGATGCCGATGCCGGGGAAGACCGCCGCCCACCAGGCGTTCTCGACATTGACCTGAGCCCCGGTGAGCATATTGCCCCACGAGGCCGTCGGGGGCTGGATCCCCATCCCGAGGAACGAGAGGGTCGATTCGAGCACGATCACGTTCGCGACATCGAGGGTCGCCTGCACGATGATCGGTGCGACGGCGTTGGGGAGCAGATGCCGGAAAATGATTCGCAGATCCCCGTTGCCGACCGCGCGCGCCGCCTCGGTAAATTCGCGGTTGCGTAGGCTCAAGAACGAGGCGCGCACCAAGCGAGCGGGGTTCGGCCACGAAAGGATCCCGATGACGAGCACGATGACCCCGAAACTCAAACTCGCTCGACTCGAGGTCGCCACGACGATCGCGGTGAGCACGAGGAGCAGCGGCAGGATCGGGATCGAGAGAAAGACATCGGTGATGCGCATCAAAAGGTAGTCGATCCATCCGCCGTAGTAGCCCGAGATCGCACCGACGATCGAACCGATGACGATCTCGATGATCACCGCGAAGAGACCGACCTGGAGGGAGGCACGCGCGCCGAAGAGCAAGCGCGAGAGTTCGTCGCGCCCGACTTCGTCGGTACCGAGCGGATGGCCGCCGCAGAGTCGTGCATTTTCGAAGCAGGGCGGCAATGGCGTTCCCTGCCAGTGGACGTTATCGATATGGTTGGGCGGGAACGGCGCAAAGACCGGTGCGAATACCGCTGCGAGCACGATGCAGGCGAGTACGACGAGCCCGGCCATCGCCAATCGATGGCGGCGGAAGCGTTTCCAAAGCGTTACCTTCGTAAACGCAACGTCCTCGTCGTACGGAACCGGCACGGTTTCTTGTATTGACTGACCGATCGACATACTTCGTCCTCGTCCTAATCGAATTTCACGCGAGGATCGAGCCACGCGTACGTAACGTCGGCGATAAGATTAAAAAATACGACCAAGATCGCGGTGAGATTCAGATAGCCCATGAGTAGTGGAATATCCGATTGTTGCAACGCGTTGATAAAGAGCCTACCCATACCCGGCCAAGCGAAGATCGTCTCGGTAACGATCGCGCCGCCGATGAGGCTCGGCATCGAGAGCGCGATCACGGTCACGACCGGAATCAGCGCATTTTTGAAGCCGTGCCGGAACAAGATCGTATGGAACGGCAAGCCTTTCGCGGCTGCCGTTCGCATATAGTCGGTTTTCATGACCTCGAGCATCGAAGAGCGCATGAAGCGGCTAAAGAGTGCGAGTTGAAGCAGCGAGAGGACGAATGCCGGCATGATGAGGTGATCGATACGGTCGCCGAGATTGAAACCGCCTCCGCTGCTCATACCCGCCGACGGCAACTGGATTTCGTAGCCGAACGGCAACGGAATCCCATGCACGGCGAAGAGCAACTGCATCATCAGCGCGAACCAAAAGACCGGCATCGACTGTCCGAAGAACGCCAGCGTGGTAATGATATAATCGGCGGTCGAATAGGGGCGAACGGCGGAAAAAATCCCGAGCGTGATGCCCGCAGTAACCGCGATAACGAGCGAGGCCCCCATCAACTCCAGCGTCGCGGGAAGGCGCTGGAGAATCGCCGTCGTGACCGCTTCGGCGTTGCTCGTCGAATAGCCGAGATCGCCGTGGAGCGTCCGGTTCAGCCAAAAATAGTATTGCACCCAGATCGGTTTATCGAGGCCGAAATTATGCCGGAGCCGCGCGATATCCGCCGCGGTAATATGCGGATTCATAAGATAGGGCGTCAACGGCCCAGCCGGAGAGCTCTTCATCGCGACGAGGAAGAGCAGCACCGAGATGAGCAGCAGGAGCGGAATCGCTTGCAGCGTTCGCCGCACGATGTAGGTCAGCAAAGCCCGCCCTGATTAGGAAGCGACGCGGCCGATGCCTGCACCGGTGAGGGGCGGCAGCGAAAGAATCTCGCGGGCTTGCGCCGGAGTCGCAACCAGGCGGCCAGCCTCGTTCGCGATACGAACGATCCGAGCGACGAGCTCGCCGTTACTTGCGAGGCGCCCCTTACTGTAATAGATATTATCCTCGAGACCGACCCGAACGTGCCCCCCCATCGCGATCGCCGCCATCGCCAACGGCAACTGGTGACGCCCGATTCCGGCGACCGACCAGGTGCACCCTTCGGGAAGATCGCGGAGCAGGTCGCAGAGGTTCTCGACGCTCGCTTCGAGCGCGCCGGGAACGCCGAGGACGAAATCGACATGCTGCGGGAGCGTCAGGACGCCCTCGACGGCGAGGCGACGCGCGTTGGCGAGATGCCCCTTATCGAAGATCTCGAGTTCGGGTTTCACACCGTATTGGTTCATCGCACCGGCGATCGTGCGCATGATGGGAAAGCTATTTTCGAAGATCTCGTCACCGAAATTCACGCTCCCGCAGGTGAGCGTCGCCATCTCCGGGCGCAGCTGGAGCACCGCGGCGCGTTCCTGCGGGGTCATGCCGATCGCACCGCCGGTCGAAAATTGCACGATAAGCTCGCTCCTCGCACGTATCGCTTCATAGGCGGCGCGGAACCGAGCGACATCGTGCGTGTTGCTGCCATCGTCGTTACGACAATGGACGTGAATCAACGACGCGCCGGCTTCGGCGACCTCCGCGGCGACCTCGCCCAATTGCGTCGGCGTCACGGCGAGGTGCGGCGTCTGCTCGGGCGAGAGCTCGGCACCGACGGGGGCGCACGTAATAATCAGCGGCTGCATAGGGCTCGCTTTCGACGCACGCCGCTCGCGCTACTCCGCAATGGTTTTTACGATCGCACGCGCCCGCGCGACGATCTCTTCATCGACGCCAAGCAGGCTCGCGAGCGCGAGGGCATCGGAGCTCTCGCGGCGATCCTCCGAGACCTCCTCGATGCGGTAATCCATGCAATCGGCGAGCACCGCAAGCAATCGCTCGATATCGGCGCCCGGGCTCTGCGTGGGAATGCCGCGCAAACCACGCACCGCAAAATGTCGCGCTCCTGCGGCGGCGGCGACGCCGGCGAGATGGGTCGCGGCGATAATCTCCGCGCCGCGTTCGCGTGCCGCATGCAACGATGCGACCAGGATCGCAAAGCTCTCTCGCGGCGTCGTCGTGCGGGCAAATTCATCGACCAGCAAAAGTGCACGCGGCGCGAGGGCGGCGAAGGCATCGCGCAATCGCACCGCCTCTCCGGCGAACGAGGAAAGCAACCCGCCGCGGCTCTCGTCGTCGGGGCCGATCCCAAGCCAGCGAATCATCGGCGGCAGCGCGAGCCGCGCGCGCTGCGCGGGGACCGGTAGCCCCATCGAAGCGCAGAGCGAGATAAAGCCGACGGTGCGCAACGCGACCGATTTTCCGCC
>JABEUW010000078.1 GCA_013043945.1 Vulcanimicrobiota bacterium
GCGGCTGCGAGCGATTCTCGAAGCGCGCGGCTGGCAAGTGATTATGACGCGCACCAAAGATGTCGATGTCTATGCTCCCTTCGATACCGCCGAACAGGAGTTACAAGCGCGCGATAATATCGCCAATCGTGCCGGCGCGCGCTTGTTGGTGAGTATCCATGCGAATGCCTATATTAATGCAGGCCCCAACGGCACGACCACTTATTATGCCAAGCCGATCGATCTGCCGCTCGCGCGCGACGTTCAGAACGAACTCGCCGCACAGGTTGGCACCAAGAACGACGGCATCGTCAAAAGCCACCTCTACATTCCGCTGCATGCCTTTATGCCAGCCTGTCTCGTCGAGACGGCGTTTCTCTCCAATCCCGACGATTTCGCCCTGCTCACCGATCCCGCATGGCGCCAGAAGGTCGCCGTCGCCATCGCCGACGGCATCACCGATTATGCAGGCGCGCCGCCGCCGGCAATCCAACCTCAGCAGTAAGATATGCTAGGGCTTTTCGATTCCGGGCTCGGCGGCTTAACCGTGATTCGAGCCGTTCGAGCGATGCTTCCCGACGAGGAGATCGTCTTTCTCGCCGATCAGGCGCACGTGCCCTATGGCGATCGTCGTGAAGAAGAGCTCGTTGAATTACTGCATGCAAATATCGCCTGGCTCGAAGCCGCTGGCGCCGACGCGATCGTTATGGCGTGCAATACCTCCTGCGCCGTCGCGCAACGGCATGCTTGGCCGCCGAGCGGCGTCCGCATTCTCGACCTCATCGAATCCGCTGCGCTCGCCGTGACGCGGCGTGGCCTCCGCAATGTCGCGGTGATCGCGACCGCCGCCACGGTGCGCACCGGCGCCTACGGCGACGCATTGCGTGCGCGTGCCCCCGGCATGCAGGTGACCGAGATCGCCGCGCCCGCGCTCGTTCCGCTCGTTGAAGCCGGCGAGATCGAGAGCGAACGCACGCGCCGTGCGGTCGCCGAGGTTTGCGAGGGCGTCGCCGCCGACTGCGAAGCGGTCGTGCTGGCATGCACGCATTTTCCGGTGCTCGACGCGCATTTCGCTTCAGCGCTCGGCCCAAGGATCGCGCGTATCGACCCAGCGCTCGTGCAGGCCGAACGTGCGGTCGCACTCAGCATCGAAGCCGGGAGCGCGCGCGGGAATGGCCGCACCCGCTGCGTTACCACCGGCGACGGGGCGCGCTTCGCCGAGCAGCTCGAGATGATTCTCGGCCCCGACCCCTCGCGTACTAGTGAAGCAGTGCGTTTGGAATATGGAAGAGATCGAAGAGCACGGTAACGCTGACGATGCCGAGCAGCGAGCCCCCGATCACCTGCGCGAGCGTGTGCGCTCGTAGGTAGACGCGAGCCCACCCAACCATCGGAATTAAGACGAGAAAGGGCAACGGCGAGCGGCCATCGAGAAAGACAATCACCGTCATCGCCCCCGAGATCGCCAGCGCGTGGGTGCTGATCTTCCAGTAGCGCGTGATCACCTGAATCATCGCGCCCGAGACGGCGTAGCCGGCGAGCGCGGCGAGCATGAGCATGGGAGCGTGTGCGGCCCAGAGGACGATCAACCCGAGCGTATAGGCGAGCGTGAATGCGGAGAAGACCGATTCGCGCTCGCGGCGCTGCGACATATCGAGGTCGGAGATACGGTCGCTGGCGTAGAGCCAGAAGACGTAGAGCATCGGCAGCAGCGAGGTAAATGCGGTCGAGAGGAAGAGCAGCTTCCAGAATTCGAGCGTCGATCGTGCCGTCTGGCTCGAGAGGATGACGAAGAGTGCGAGGGCACAGAGAAACGGGTTGAAAATCGTCGAGAGAATACGCGCGAGGTCGCGCCAGACGTTCCGGGTGCGTTCGGGGAGAAGATGTACCGAGGGGTCGATCACCCGGCCGAAATGCGACCTAGCGAACCCTCCTCCCTCCGGCGGTGGTTCAAGGGCGGGAGGCGCCCTGCCGGGGCTTGCCCGCACCATTCACGAATCGAAAGCTCGCGCTATGCTCGAAAAAATCGACTCCCCCGCGGATCTCAAGGGCCTCGACCGCGACGAACTCGACCTGCTCGCGCGGGAGATTCGCGACGTGCTGGTCGTGACGTGCTCGCGAAACGGCGGCCACCTGGCGCCGAATCTCGGCGTCGTCGAACTGACCCTGGCCTTGCATCGCGTCTTCGACGCTCCCGCCGATAAGATCGTCTGGGACGTGAGCCATCAAACCTACGTCCACAAGCTGCTCACCGGCCGTCGCGATCGTTTTTCGACCTTGCGCCAGGGCGGCGGCATCTCCGGTTTTGCGATGCGCGCCGAATCTCCGTACGATGCCTTTGGCGCCGGGCACGCGAGTACGTCGGTCTCGGCGGCGTTGGGCATGGCGATCGCGCGCGATCGTCGCGGCGGGAGCGAACGCGTGGTTGCGATTCTTGGTGACGGTGCGCTCACCGGCGGCCTCGCCTACGAAGCACTCAATAATGCCGGCCAACTGCAGAGCAATCTGATCGTCGTTCTCAACGACAATGAGATGTCGATCGCGCCGAACGTCGGATCGATCGCCTCGTATCTCTCGGTCCTTCGCAGCAAACCGCTCGTGAATTACGCGCGCGAAAAAGCGAAGGACGTGCTCCACCACCTTCCCTTCGGAGGAACCGCACGGAAGGCGATCGCGAGTGCGGAGGTCGCGGCGGTGCGTTTCGTCGCCCCTGCCGAGAAAACCGCAATCATTTTCGAAGAGCTCGGATTCCGCTATCTCGGTCCTTTTGACGGCCATAACCTCGAAACCGTCGAAGCGGCATTACGTGCAGCGGCGGGGATCGAGGGGCCGGTGCTCGTGCACGTTCGCACGGTAAAAGGCAAAGGCTACGAGCCGGCGGAGCGCGACGCACGAACCTTCCACGGATGCGGCGCATTCGATATCGAGAACGGCAAACTCGAGATCAAAGAGGGAGCGCGCCCGACCTTCTCCGATGCCTTCGCGCGCGGGCTCATCGATCTCGCAGAGCGAGACGAGCGGGTGATCGCGATTACCGCAGCGATGCCCGACGGCACCAAACTCTCCGCGTTCGCGCGCCGTTTTCCGAATCGATATTTCGATGTCGGCATCGCCGAAGCGCATGCCGTCTGCTTCGCCGCCGGGGCCGCTGCAGCGGGTCTGCGCCCGGTCTGTGCAATTTATTCGACGTTCCTCCAGCGTGCGTACGACCAAATCGTCCACGACGTAGCGGTGCAGGGGCTCCCGGTGATCTTCGCACTCGACCGCGCGGGTGTCGTCGGCGACGATGGCCCTACGCACATGGGGCTCTACGACATCGCGTATCTCCGTACGTTGCCGAATTTCACCATCCTCGCGCCGCGCTGCGAAGAAGAGATGGCGCCGATGCTTGCGTTCGCGCTCGAATGCGAGGGGCCGGTCGCGATTCGCTATCCGCGCGGCTCGACGAGCGGGCGCGATGTCGATCCTCCGGCGCCGATCGAACGCGGCAAGAGCGAATTGCTGCGTGAAGGCAGCGGCGTTGCCGTCTTCGCCCTCGGAAATAGCGTCGACGTGGCGATGGACGCCTATCGCCTGCTGGAGAGCGGCGAATACGGCGATCTTCGTGCGGCGTTGCCGACGATCTATAGCGCGCGTTTCGTTGCTCCGCTCGATCGTGAGGCGCTCGTCGCGTGCGCGCGTAGCCACGAATTGCTGATCACGCTGGAGGAGCATAGCCTCGCCGGAGGCTTCGGCTCTGCGGTACTCGAGGCGCTCGCCGATGCCGGAGTGAGCCTCCCAATCGAGCGAATCGGCGTAGGAGAAACCTTCTTGCAGGCCGATAGCCAGGCCCACCAGCGGAGGGCGGTCGGCCTCGACGCTCGCTCGCTGGCGCGGCGAATAGCCGCTCGCCTTGTAGGGGCTACCGCCTCGTGATAGAATCCTGAGCCGTACAACCCTCACAGGGAGTCTGATTTTTCATGCCAGCTAGTGCCACCACCACGCATCCGCTTCACGTCGCAGGTGCCGCAACCCAGCACGCCGCTCCGCTCGCGCACGCGACGACGGTGCCGAACCCTCTCGCCGCGCAGGTCGCGCAGAGCGTGCCCCCTGCCCTCGCACCGCATACCTGGTTCCAACAACATGCGAGTTGGCTGACGCACGGTGTTGCGGGGCTCGCGGTGATCGCAGCGCTCTCGCTGATCGTGCTCTTGGCGATGCAGACGACCAAGAATGAGGGACTCTCCGGTACGATCGGAGGGAAAGTCGAATCGGCCTATCGCGGTCGCCTCGGCATGGACGAACAACTCGCGCGCGTCACCGGCGTCGTCGCGGTCCTGTTCGTCGCCTCGATGACGATTCTCGCACTTACCGGAATCTAGCCGACTCCCCGATGGCGCTGCTCGAGGTCCGCAACCTCCGCACGACCTTTAAAACCGAAGACGGCATTGTCACTGCCGTAAACGGCCTCTCTTTCTCTCTCGATGCCGGGCAAACGCTCGGCATCGTCGGTGAATCGGGTTCGGGAAAATCGGTCACCTCGCTCTCGATCATGCGTTTGATCGATCGACCGGGTCGCATCGAATCGGGCGAGATTTTTTTTGACGGGCGCGATTTGCTGAAACTCCGCGATGAGGAGATGCGCCACGTGCGCGGGCACCGCATCGCGATGATCTTCCAAGATCCGATGACCTCGCTGAACCCGGTCCTCACCATCGGCGAGCAGATCGCCGAGGTCGTTCGTCTCCATCTCGGGCGCAACCGTCGCGA
>JABEUW010000079.1 GCA_013043945.1 Vulcanimicrobiota bacterium
CGCATTTCGAACGCGAACGAGAACGAAGGCGGCTCGACGAGCTCAATCGGGAGGTGGATAGCCTCTTGGAGGCGGGGGATCCGATTCCCGATCTGCTCCGACAAGAGTTGGCCGCGCTAACAAAACGCTTGCAAGCGTAACCTTTCGGCAACGACAAAGGGTCTTGACAACGGTCGGCTCGAATGAACCGAGCCGACTCACGTATCTATGGCAAAAAAGAAAACAGCAACTGCGACGATGACCGCTCCTGCGCCCGCGCCCTCCGGCGCGTCGGCGCAGCCCGTCATTTCTCTCTCGGAGATTCGCGAACGTCTCGTCGCCCTCGGCAAGACGCGCGGCTCTCTCACCTATACCGAGATTAACACCGCCGTCGAAGTCATCGAGGATATTACTCCCGAGGACCTCGAGCAATTGCTCGACGACGTCGCCGCCGCCGGCGTCGAGATCGTCGACGAACAGAAAGAGAGCAAGGCCGATGTCGCCGAGGCGGTTATCGCCGATACGCTCTCGCTCGACGACCCCGTCCGCATGTATCTCAAGGAGATCGGGCGCGTAGCGTTGCTGACGATGGAAGAAGAGCGCTCGCTGGCGATGCGTATCGAGGCCGGCATTCTCGCCGAGAAAGCCAACGGTCGCGTGCGACGCACGCTCACCCCCGATGCAACGCTCGCAGAGCGCCAACTGACCGAGGCAAATCTCCGGCTCGTCGTCTCGATCGCAAAGAAATATGTCGGTCGCGGCATGCTCTTTCTCGATCTCATCCAGGAAGGGAACATGGGGCTCATCCGAGCGGTCGAGAAGTTCGATTATCGCAAAGGCTATAAGTTCTCAACCTATGCGACGTGGTGGATCCGTCAGGCGATCACCCGCGCGCTCGCCGATCAGGCACGCACGATTCGCATCCCCGTCCACATGGTCGAAACGATCAATCGCTTGGTCAAAGTCTCGCGACAACTCCTTCAAGTGTTAGGTCGCGAGCCGACCGTCGAAGAGATCGGGCGCGAGATGGGCTTGAGCGCCGAAAAAGTGCGCGAAGTCATGAAGATCAGCCAAGATCCGATCTCTCTGGAGACGCCGATCGGCGAAGAAGAAGATTCGCATCTCGGCGATTTTATCGAGGATCAAGAGGCGATCGCCCCGGCCGAAGCGGCCTCGGTGATGCTGCTCAAAGAAAAGATGGCCGACGTTCTCCAGCATCTCACCGATCGCGAGCGAAAGGTGTTGGTGCTACGCTTCGGACTCGAAGACGGGCACCAGCGGACGCTAGAAGAGGTCGGCCAAGAGTTCGGAGTCACTCGCGAACGCATCCGCCAGATCGAAGCGAAGGCGCTGCGCAAGCTCCGCCATCCCTCGCGCGGAAAAGTCCTCAAGGACTATTGGCAGGGCGACTAACCGCCGTTACATCCCGTCCATTCCGGCGTTCTTCGTCGGATGCACGAGCGGGTTTTTCTCGGCAAAGGCGCCGTTCGGGTTCGGGGTAATCCAGACGATGAGGTCCCAAATCGAGGGATACTCGAAGAGGTGCTTCACGTTGCTCGCGCTTTTGACTTTCCCCATCTTCACCAATGTCGCGGCTGAAGGGAAGAGCGGGTCGCCGCCGGCGTCGACGAATGCCTTGAGCGAGGTGGCGTGGTAGGAATCTTTGCCCATCGCGCCCCGGACGACCCAATGAAAGTGCGCGGGAATATGGATCCAGCGAGCGGGATTTACTCCCCAGAGATTCGGTGCGTGCGCTGAATCGCCGACCGGCACCGAGAAATCCGCGCCGAGAAGATGCCCGTGGACGTCGTACCACAATTGACTCGGGTGCGCGGGATCGCTACTGAGCCAATGCAGGTTCGCATAGCTGATCGCTCCAGTATTGTCCTCGTTGGTGTAGCGAAAATATCCGGCACGGCGCGCTTCGGCGATCGTTGCGAAGCGTTGCGTGAGATCGGCTTGAATTTGGCGGACGAATGCGATCTCGCTTCCCTGTGGTTTCGGGGAGAGCGGTGCCGCTCCGATGAGGCTAATGCCGAGCGCGAGCGAGGCGCAGGAGATGGCGAAGCGTCGGAACATGAGTGTTCCCTTTCTCAAGCGGGTGAGGTAGTTGCTGCCGGCGATGCCGTCGGCGATGGCGATGGCGATGGCGATGGCGATGGTGCGCGAGCGCCGGCCTTCGCTCGCGGAACTCGCGGATGTGCGGGCGTCATTAGGGGAATCGGCGTGAATGCCGTTGCCGGAGTCGCCGAAAGGATGGGCAGCGGTGGCGGCGTCGCGATGAACGCTTTCCCGTCAGCGATGGCGATCTGCGCGCCCTCCTGCGCGCGAATTTGCGTGCCCTTCCCGAGATTGATGTTTCGGCCGCGCCGAAAGACTTGGTAGAGCACGTGCGGTGGGAACAGAATGTTGGCGACGGTATCTTCGACGCCGACGGTCGATTCGTGCCCGATCGTCGAGTGTACGGTGAGTCGCGAAGAGGGCGCGACCAACGGTAGCCGGAGGCCATCGGCGAGGAGGAATGGCTCGAAGAAAATATCGACGTAGCCGTAGGTATCTCCACTCGAGGCCGCTCGTACGTTGAGAACTCTCACGCGTTCAGGGCTCCCCGCGGGGGCGAGCGTTATTCCGTCGACGACGAGCGGATAGGTGAGGTGCGCGAGCACGACTTCACCGCGCTGAGAGGTGACCGATGAGAGTGGGTCGTCGAGCGTAAAAAAAAGTGAGTTCGAGGTAGCGCGAGGTCGTGCGAGAGCGGCGGCAATCGGCCGCAGCGGCGGCGGCGTGGCGATAACGATCGCGCGAACGCGCCGCGCGGGGAAAAACGTCGCGCTTGCGATCGCAAAGAAAGCGAGGGCTAGAGCGAGCGCACGGAGATTAACTCGCGCGCTCTTCTTCCTCGGCGACGAGTGCGGCACGCTTCCCCTGTTCGATGAGCTCTTTGACGCGTTGTCCGCCTTTTTGTCCGATGCGTTCGTAAAAATCCGCTCCATATCGATCCCGGGTCGCTTCGCCGCCTTTCTTGCCACCCTTTTTCCCAATCTCTTCATAGAACGCATGGCCATGCGATTTCTTCGTCGCTAAGCCGCCTTTGCGGCCGATCGCCTCGTAAAATTCGGGGCCGTACTTGGCTTTGACGGTTTGGCCGCCTTTTTTGCCGGCCTCCCGGACCGACATGCCGGGGGCTTTGGGCTGAGGTTCGCGCTCGTCGGACATGCTCTTTGCTCCCTTAATGCCCCCATCGGGAGCATGGTATGTGGTCAGAGGTCGGCAGGACGCCGCGCTCTGTATCTGTTAAGAACGCCTCGGAAGAGAATTTGGTTGGGCTCGACGCCCCAATATCTTGAAAATTTGGAGAATAACTGTGAGAAGCTCGGGTACCCGCCTCATCGCCATTGCCGCCCTGGCGGCACTCACCCTTCCGGGGCTCTCCGAGGGCGCCGTTCCGGCGACTCCTAAGGCAACGCGCCTGCTGATGCTCGAACAGCGGCGCTCGCTCGGGCATGGGGCTCTCGCGCGCATGCTCGATACCGGCGGGACATTGCTGGCGGTGCGGGCCGCGCTCGCGCTCGGAAGAACGAAGCAGGCTGCGGCGGCTCCGGTGCTCCTCAATCACGTCGCCGATTCGCGCCCTGCGGTCCGAGCACTCTCGCTCTTCGCCCTCGGGCTGCTCGCCGATGGGCGCGGCATCCCGGCGATGCTGCGCGGCATGCACGATCGCAATAGCGCGGTGCGGGTCGGCGCGCTCGATGCCCTCGACCGCGAGGTGATGGCGGCCCAGGTTCCCGGTACCCTGCTCGCCCGCGTTGCCCGGGCGGAGATGCACGCGGCCCTCGGCGATTCCAACCCGATCGTGCGCAAGATCGCGGCGATCGATCTCGTGGCATTCGCCGCGACCACTCAGGCCGCCCCAGCGGCCGCCGTGCTCGTCAAGGCGTTTTCAGAGGATCCCGCGCTCGCCGTTCGGCGGGCGGCGATGTGGGCGATCTATCGTGGCTATGCAGCACGCGTGCCGCGGTCGATCTTGCTGCACGCACTCGCCGCAAGCGACAGCGTCATTCGCATCGAGGCGGTGCGAGCGATCGGCGGGAGCAAAGATCCCGCGCTGCTCTCGGCACTCGAACCGATGCTGCACGATCGATCGTGGCGAGTACAGGAGCAGGCGGCCGAGTCCATTCTCGCGCTGAAGGGGCGCCCGGCGACGCAGCACTGGAAGCAGATTCCCGCGTGGATCCATCTTCCGCCACTCCATCGGAGCGCGCTCGATCGCCTTCCGGCGCTCCCGCGCCCCGCCCAGCCTCGCCTCCCCGCCGCCCCGAATGCCGCGGCGCTCTCGCCGGCGCTCTCGCTCGATCCAACGAGCGCGGCAGAGATGATCGGCCCCGCCCCGGGAGCGCATCCGCGCGTACGAATCGTGACGACGCAAGGGAACATCTATCTCGAGCTCTATCCTGAATGGGCGCCGCTCACGGTCGAAAATTTTCTCAACGTCGCGGCGCGCGGCTATTACGACAATCAGCCGTGGTTTCGCATCGTTCCCGATTTCGTCGTGCAGACCGGCGACCCATCGGCAGAGGCACCGGGGCTCGGCTACACCATCGGAGCCGAAGAGAACCCCATGCTCCAAGATAGCGATATCATCTCGATGGGACTCGATTATCCCAAGGGCAAGCCGGCACGCGATTCCGCAGCGACCGAATATTACATCACGCTCTCGCCGCAGTATCATCTCGATCGCGATTTTACGGTCTTCGGGAAAATGATCGCCGGCTTCTCGGTGCTCGCACATCTCACCGAAGCCGACCGCGTGATTCGTATCGATCGGATTCCGGATAGCGTAGTGCCTGCGACGCCGGGAACCGTAGGTGCGACGAGGGTTAGAAGAGGCGCTTCGAATCGAGGAGGAGGGTCACCGGGCCGTCATTGATCGACTCCACGGCCATCGTTTCGCCGAAGCGGCCGTAGGCGACGCGCAGGGCGGCGCGTTCGAGCAAGCTGCCGACGTATTCGTAGAGAGCGTGCGCTTGCTCTCCCGGTGCCGCTGCAATAAAGGACGGACGTTTGCCGCTGCGCGCATCGCCGAGCAGCGTGAACTGCGAGACGAGTAAGAGGGCGCCGCCACTTTCGTGGATATCGCGATTCATTTTCCCGTGCTCGTCGTTCCAAATCCGCAACCCGAGAATTTTCTCCGCGATGGTGCGCGCGTCGCGCTCGTCGTCATCGCGGGCGACGCCCAAGAGCACGAGGAGCCCCGCTCCAATCGCGCCGACGCTTTCGCCGCCGACCCGGACGCTCGCTTCGGAGACGCGCGTAAGGACGGCGCGCATCGAGGTTACTTGCTAAACATCGAGGAGAGCGCGAAGATCGCGTTCTCGCGCCGCTCCATGACGCGACGGAAGAAATAGCCCGCCCAATGCGTCCCGAATGGGACGTAAATACGCACCCGGTGGCCGCGCGCAACGAGATCGCGCTGTAGCCCCGGGCGACAGCCGAAGAGCATCTGAAACTCGTAGCGATCCGGAGAGATGCTCCGCTCGGAGATAAAGCGCTCCAATTCGGCGACGACCCCGATATCGTGGGTTGCGAGCGCCGGATAGTTCCCTTCGAGCAGCAAGCGCTTCGCGACCGTGAGGTATTGCTTGCGAATCTCGGGCATCGTTTTTATGGCGATCGTCTCGGGCTCGTTGTACGCGCCTTTGCAGATGCGCACGCGTTGGCGCAGTTCGATGGCATGCGCGATATCTGCGGGAGTGCGCTTGAGATATGCTTGCAGCACCGGCCCGACGTTGCCGTGTTCGGCGAAGGCGCGATCGACGACGCGCAGGGTGGCATCGGTGATCGCGCTCCCCTCCATATCAACACGGACGAAGGGGTCGGGATTCACTGCGGCTCGGCGAAGGACCATCGCGAGGTTCTCCAACGCGAAGTCCTCCCCAATGAGTAACCCCATAGCCGTGAGTTTCACCGAGACGTTCGTGCGAAGCCCCGATGTGCCGATCGCGTCGAGCATCGCCAGATAGGTATCGCGAGTCCCGGCGGCGGCGGCAGGATCGAGTACGTCCTCCCCGAGGAAATCGAGCGTCGCGGTCATTCCCTCGGCATTGAGCTGGGCGACCGCTTCGAGAGCCGTTCCTATCGTTTCTCCGGCGACGAAGCGCTTTGCGAGGAAGAAAAACCTCTTCTGAAATGCGGAATCCGGCGCGAAAAGCCGGTCGATCACTGCCATACCGCCCTCTTCGACGCAGGCGAGGCGGAGCGCTGCTAGAAACCCCTACTTCGTCGTGCCGAAATTTTACGCACCGTTGACCGAATTGGCGAGGCCGCGATTGCCCCGGAGTGCTAATGTCTGAAGTTATGCCGCAGCGCAACTGGCGAGTCCTCATCGCCGACGACGACCCCGCGATCTGCACGTTGGTCGATACCGTCCTGCGCAAGGGTCCCTTTCAGATGATCGTCTGCAACGACGCGGAGAGTGCCCTTGTAGCGATCGGCCGCGAGGATCCCTTCGATATCATCATTTGCGATTTTATGTTACCGGGCATCTCCGGATTAGATTTGATCGAGCGTTTGCGTTCCATCGAACGGACGCGCGGCGTGCCGATTCTCATGATCAGCGGTCATACGAATTATGCGATGGACGGGCGTGCGAAGAATGCCGGTGCAAACCTGTTTCTCAACAAGCCGTTTACGATCTCGCAATTGCGAGCCGCGGTCAATCAACTGCTTGCAATCTCGCGCCCTAGTTTCGGCGGTTCGGGCAATCCGGCAGCGCGGTAGGAAGCCCCTATCGCTTTGGCATTTCTAAAAGTTCTCTTTGTAGCGATTGCGCTCGCGCTCGACGTTTTTGCCGTGGCGATCGGGGTCGGGCTGAGGGGCATCGATATTGCGTCGCGCGTGCGAATCGGCGCGAGTTTCGCAGCCGCGGAGATGGGAATGTCGCTGCTCGGGCTCGGGCTCGGCGGGCTCGCCGGGCGCGCGCTCGGCCTTCACGCCGGCTATCTCGGATTCGGCGTCCTGATCGTTTTGGGGATCGCCATGATCGTGCAGGCGGTACGCGAAAGCAAAGGGCCTCCGCTCGATCTCTCGCGCGGATGGGGCCTGCTCCTCGCCGCACTCTCGGTCAGCGTCGATTCGCTCGGTGTGGGCTTCTCGATTCATTACATCGGCGTTCCCATCGTCGTAACGCTCGCGACCATCGGAGTCGTCTCGGTGCTCGCAACGACGATGGGTATCACTTTCGGTCGTCTCTTAGGGCAACGTGTCGAAGCCTCTGCAGAATTGCTTGCCGGGGTTGCGTTAGTGATTGCGGGAGCGGGTTTTGCGCTGCTCCAGGCACTCGGCATAGCGTAGCGAAAGCGTCGCCTATGGAGGTTTCCGATCTGTTGCTCGATCGCGCGATGGCGATCGGCGCGCGCAGCGTCGCCGTCGTCGGCACCGGGAAAAACGTCGGAAAGACCGTCGTTATGCGGGCGATCTATCGCGCCGCGCTCGCGCGCGGAATGAAGGTCGGCCTGACCTCGATCGGTCGCGACGGGGAGGCGAACGATTTTGTCGACGCGTTTGCGAAGCCACGGTTACGGCTTGCCGCCGGGACGCTCGTTGCGGGCGCGCTCGGTGCGCTTCCGCGATCGCCGGCGCTCGAGTGGTGCGAGAGCACCGAGATCCAAAGCGCGAGCGGCCCGATCGCGATCGTGCGCGTGCGTACCGAGAGCGAGATCGAAGTCGTCGGCGCGCCGACCGCTTCGGGGTTGCGCGGTTGCGTGGCGGCGCTCTTCGCTCGCGGAGCCGAGTTCGTTGCAATCGATGGAGCGATCGATCGTATCGCTGCATTGCGAGGCGAGGATGCGGTGATCGTTAGTTGCGGTGCCGCCGGCTCGACGAGCGTTGAAGCGATCGCCGCAGAGGCGGGCGCACTCGTTGCCTTGCTGGCATTGCCGCGACACGACGACACGAGCGCCGCGCTGCAACTCGAGGGAGCGCTCACGCCGATGCGCGCCGCCGAGCTGATCGCTCGAGGCGAACGACGCGCGATTGTCGTTCGCGACGCGACGCGTGTCACGCTGCGGGGGCGGGCGTTGCTCGGCGCGCTCGATCGCTTGCAGATACGGGTCGAACGCCCCCTTCACCCGGTCGCCGTCACGGTGAATTCCGTGGGACGTGCGGGTTCGGTCGAGCCGAAGGCGCTCTTGCACGCCGTTCGCGCCGCCGTCGCGCTGCCGACCTTCGACCTTTTTGCAGCGAGCGCGGCGTGACCGCGCCGGAGTTTCTCGACCGAGCGAGCGCACTGGCGATCGGTGAAGATTGGCTCGCCGCCGCAATCGCGCCGAGCGGAGCGTACGGTGCGCGCGACGCGCAGATTCGGCGTCGATTTCTTGCCGGTGAGGAGCGCGCAGCGAACGCGCAGGCGTCGCGTATCGCGCGCATTGCGGAGCGTTTCGATCTCGACGCGATGGAGGCGGTACGGGCGACGCTCGCACGGTTGCCCGATATCGCATCGGCACTCGCGCGCGTCGACGTCGGGGACTCGCTCGAGGATGCACAGGCACTCGCACTCCTGCGTTTCGCCGACGGCGCCATCGAGCTGCAGAGCAGGCTTGCGGAGTGCCGCGATCTGCCCGATTGTGCGGGAGAGAGCGTCGATCGCTTACGAGCGCTTTTCGAGCGCGGACGAGTGGGGAGCCACGCGTTTTACCTTCACGATTCCTTCGACGACGCGTTGCGCGCCGAACGCGAACGTTTCGATGAGGCGCGTGCGCGCTTTGAGAGTGCCCGCGGGCGTCTCGAACGCAACGTCGCCGAATCGTTGGGGCGAGGGGCGCGCCTCGATGAAGAGTTTATCGTGATGCGCGAGGCGCTCGTCGCCCCCTTGCCGCCGGGAGTTCGCGTGGTGCGCGAGGCCCCAACCTATCTGCTCTGTGAGATCGATCTCGACGAAGAGACGCGCGTGCTGCTCGATCGCCGCGAAGAGGCCGCACGCCGCGTCGCTCTCGCCGAAGAGCGGGTGCGAGCATCGCTCGCACAACGCGTCTCCAACCTTCGCGACGGGCTCGTACGCACGATGATGCATCTCGGTGAGATCGACGCAGCGATCGCCGCGGCATTGTGGACGCGACGCTTTGCGTGTAGGCCTGCGGAGAGCTCGAGCGAGGGTGGGATCGAGATCGTCGAGGGGCGCTGGTTACCGTTGCAGGAGCGATTGGAGACCGGTGGTGGGGCGTTCGTGCCGTCGAGCCTCTCGTGGAC
>JABEUW010000080.1 GCA_013043945.1 Vulcanimicrobiota bacterium
CCTCATGACCTCGATCGCCTTCATCCTCGGTGCGACTCCGCTCGTCTTTGCGACCGGGGCGGGGAGTGCCGCGCGGCAATCGATCGGCACCGTCGTCTTCGGCGGCATGCTCGTCTCGACGTTCCTCAACCTGCTGGTCACCCCGGTGCTCTACGTGGTCATCAAGGGCGCGGAGGAGCGCTTTTTCGGCCGCCCCTTCGTTGAAGCGCACGGAACGACGGCAGGAGTGCAACCGGGGGAAAATTCGACGCCTCCACAGGGTTAAGACGCTCGTCGACGCCAGGGAAAGCGGGCCATTAAGAGCAACGTAACCCTCCAACCGGGGGACGCTTTTCCGTTTTCCGCCGGACTCCCGATTTGGAGATGCGAATGCACAAACTTTCTCTTCGCGCGGTGGCCGCTGGTGCGGCTCTGATCGCGCTAGGGCTCTCGGCGGCTCCGGCCGCCGCAACCACGAGCGAGGCCTTTGCGACCAACGTGGTCGGTGGCGCGAACACTGCAATCAAGAACGCCATGAAGGGCCCGAAGGCGAAGAGCGCCGTCGGCAAGCGTACGGTCGCTCAGGTTCCACCGGTCGAGCAGCACCCCGTCGGGGGCGCGACGGTCCAGCAGGGCCTTCCGACCGGCTTCACCTATACCGCCGATGCATCGATGGCGTTCCCCTACGGCAACATTGGAACCGCAAAAGGTCAATGGCTGCCGGGCGGCGTCGATCTCGTCGCCGGCTACGGGTTCAACCCCACCAGCCGCTTCATGGTCTCGATGTACCAGCTCCAGCATTACCCCTACGGCTTCAATAGCGGAACGGTGCCGCTCTATCTTCAAGGTTTCGCCAATCCGATCGGATGCGTGAACCTCAACAACATCGCGGCAAACGGCTGCACCCCGCAGAACATCAATGTCACCACCAAAGATACGTTCCTGTTCTTCAACTATGAGAAGCTCTTCTCGATTAAGTTTAACAACGGTCGCGTTCTGCCGATCGTCGTTACGCCGACCTACGTCTCGCGTTGGTCGAAGATCGGCGCCTCGACGCAGAACGACGACACCGTTCCCTTTGCCGTCAATCCTCCCGATGGCCCGATCTTCTTCAACACGAAGACGCGCTCGGCGCAGGTTTGGTCGCTCGCCGTTACCGTGCCGTTCCTGAAGACGCCGAAGATGTTCGGCACCTTCACCGTCGCCCCGGGCTGGCTCAACCATCCCAACGGAATCAACGGCGTCAACAAAGCTCAGCTTTACCAGATCCTCTACCTCGAATACACGCCCGATTCCAAAACGAAGTTCTTCTTCGAGCCGCAGAGCTCGCGCGACTATCTCCCGACCGATCCCTACGCGCAGCATCTCTTCGCATACTTCCTCGGCGTCTCGCGCCGCTTGACGAAGAACACCTTCGTTCAGCTCCAGCTCAACAGCGGTGGGCCTTCGAACGAGACTCCGTACGGCGTCTCGGCGATCTCCTGCGCCTCGATCACGCAATGCGCGCCGGTCGTCGGCGGCCTCAAAGCCACTCAAATTCAGATTCAGTTCGGCATCGGTTCGCCGAGCGTGATTCAGTTCTAAGGCAAGGATGAGAACGATGAAGATCAAGCATCTCCAACGCGCGTTCGCGCTAGTTGCCATGGCCGCGCTCGCGGCCTGCGGCGGCGGCGGCGGAAACAGCGCCTCGACGATCCCGGCTCCGGGCCCCTCGGCTGCCCCGAATATTCTTTCCCGCATCGTCGGCGTCGGCGACAGCCTGACCGCCGGCTACCAATCGGCAGGATGGCTCGGTGCAACGACTGTCCCGAATCCGCTCCTCACCGGCACCCCGTATGCCGGGGCACCGGCACCCTTCGGGCAAGAGAACGGCTGGTGGTCGCTGCTCTACGAACAGGCGCAGACCGCGTTTACCGGGGCACCGTTTAGCCCGCTGGCAATGGCCGGCCCCTCGAGCCCGCTTCCGCTCATCGCGGGGCCGGGAATCGGTAACGAACTCGTTCCGGCGAACCCGGCACTTACCGGTGGGCTCTCGTTTGGACCGCTCTACGGAACCGCGCCGGGCGCGGGCTGTAAGGCGAACGATCAGGCGGCGTACAGCCTCTCGACGGTCGCAACGACGCTCATGAACCCGAACGCAACGCCGATGGATCTCGGCATTCCCGGCCTCACGATCCACGAAGAGATCGCGATGCATCAGCCGCTCGTTCCCAGCTGCGCCTCGATCCCCGGCATTCCCGCCGCGGTTCAGGGCGTCGTCGGCGGCGAGAGCGAGGATTTCTGGCCGGTCCTCCACGGCTTCACGAATCTCGGTTCCTCGCTGACCCCGCTCTCGGCGGCGGTCTCGTTGAAACCCACCCTCGCAACGGTCTGGCTCGGCGCGAACGATTTGCTGAAGTACGCGTTTAGCGCGGGACAGTGGCAAGGCGACGACACAAGCGAAGCGCAGGTACAGAGCGATATCACCACTATCATCAACCAACTGAAGGGCTCCGGCGCGAAGGTGGTCGTGGCGAACATCCCCGATATCCTCGTCGCTCCGCAGTTCTTTACCGTTCAGGATCCCGCGGTGCTCACCGGCGAACTCGCCCCGACGCTGCAACCCTCGGTCTGCGATATCCAGGCAAACGCGGCCTGTACGATCGAGCTCTTCGCGACCTCGCAGAGCCCGGCGCTGCCGATCTCGCTCTCCGAAGCACAGAGCCTCGTCAGCGCGGTCTCCAACGCCTACGGTCTCTGCACCGCAGGGGCCACTCCCGGAACCTGCAGCACCACCTCGCCGTCGGGCTACCTCACCGAGACCGGCATGCTCACCACGATCGAAACGCTCGGCGCCGTCATTAAAGCGCAACCGACGCTGCTTGCCAATCCGACCGCGCTCGCCGCAGCGTTAACCGGAGCGCTCCAGCTCGATCCGAGCGGAGCGGGCACGGGGCTCGGTGGAAACTACTTCACCCCGGCGTGGGCCGCTCAAGTGCAGACGGTCAACGATAACATCAACAACGGCATCCTCGCCGCCGCCCAGGCGACGAACACGCCGCTCGTCGATGTCAAAACCCTCGAGGATAACCTCTCGTGGGAAGGCGCGATTGGCGCGAGCCCCAACCCCTACTTCTTGCAAGCACTCACCATCAACCCAGGCAAATGCTGCACCCTCGGCTTCGGCGGCGGCATCCTGAGCTTCGACGGCTTGCATCCCTCCGATACGGGCTACGCGCTCATCGCCAACGCCTTTATCCAAACCATCAATACCGCATACGGAACGACGATCAACCCCGTCAGCCCGGTCAACGTGTATAACGGAACCGGATACTTCTATCCCGATCCGTTCGCACAGCACTAGCGTACGCACGAACGCAAAGAAGCGGCCCGCCGAGAACTCGGCGGGCCGCTTCTTTTTATTTCCCGGTCGGAGCGACTCTAGGCGTAGATACCGCGGAGCCGGAGCGCCTTCACCACGCGGTCGATCGCGATCGAGTAGGCCGCGATCCGCAACGTCGTGTTGTGCTTCTTTGCGAAATCCTGAATGTGGTGGAGGTTCTCGAGTAACGTATCTTCGAGACGCTCGTTGACCTCCGATTCCTTCCAGAAGTAGCCCATGCGGTCTTGCACCCACTCGAAGTACGAGACGGTAACGCCGCCGGCGTTCGCCATAATATCGGGAATAACGACGACGCCGCGCTCTCGAAAAATATTCGCGGCTTCGGGAGTGGTTGGGCCGTTCGCGCCTTCAACGATGAGCTTCGCTTTGACGTTCGCTGCGTTCTCGGCGGTAAAGACTTTCTCAAGCGCAGCCGGGACGAGGACGTCGCAGGCAGCGGTCAGCAATTCGCCATTGCTGATCTTGTCGCCACCCTTGAACCCATCGAGCGAACGATGCTCGGCGGTATGTTTCATCGCCGCCGCGACATCGATGCCTTTATCGTTGTGGTAGGCGCCGGTGACATCGGAGATACCGACGATCTTACAGCCGCGTTCGGCGAAGAGCTTTGCTGCATACATCCCGACATTGCCGAAGCCTTGAATGGCGATGCTGCTCTTCTCGGGCTTGAGACCCATCTTCGCCATCTGGTCGAGGGCACAGATCGTCACGCCGCGCCCGGTCGCCTCGACGCGCCCGCGAGAGCCACCGATCTCCAGCGGCTTACCGGTGACGACGCCGGGAACGTTCTGACGCACGTGCATCGAGTAGGTATCCATGAACCACGCCATGATCTGCGGGGTCGTATTGACGTCGGGTGCCGGAACGTCTTTATCGGGGCCGACGACTTCGACGAGCTCGGCGGCGTAGCGGCGCGTGATGCGTTCGAGTTCGTTCATCGAGAGCGTCGCCGGATCGCAGGTGACGCCGCCCTTCGCTCCGCCGAAGGGAAGATCGACGACCGCACA
>JABEUW010000081.1 GCA_013043945.1 Vulcanimicrobiota bacterium
GGTCGGTCTCCTTGCACCTCTGAGTGCGCAACGCGGGTGTTCTTTCGAAAACCGCTTCGGCGACCGGCCTTCTCATCCCATCTACTCGGGGTGACAGGGGCGGCGACACGGGGGGTGGCGGCGGTTGCTTCGGGCAGGTACGATGGCGGAGTATGGAACTTCGGATAGATCCCTCCGTCGTCGCGGCGTGCCGCGCGCTCGCCGCACGTATCGCCCGCCCGGTCGAAGAGTTTATCGCGGGGCACTCCACCGTTGCGGTGGAGCGCTCGGTGCTCCGGCTGCTCGGCGTCGACGGCGTGAACGGCGAGGAGATTCCGCTTCCCAACCTCATCGTCGATAGCCTGAGCCCCGAGCAGCGCGGGCGCGGCGTCGCGCTGGCGTTCGGCCGGGCGCTTGCCGAGACCGGCATGGAGCCCGCCGCCCTCGCCGCCGAGATCGGCGCCGGGCGCACCGAGCTCGCCGCCTACGCCGCCACCCCCGTCGCCGCCGCGCGGGGCGCCCTCGCGCCCTACGTCGAGCGCACGATGGCGCCCATCGCCGCCCGCCGCGACGAACGGCGCGCCGCGCTCGAGCGGACGCCGCAGGGCGAGCCGCCGCTGCTTTACGTCATCGTCGCCAGCGGCAACATCTACGAAGACCGCACCGCCGCGGTCGCCGCCGCCGAAGCCGGCGCGCAGATCATCGCCGTCATCCGCTCCACCGGGCAGTCGCTGCTCGATTTCGTTCCCTTCGGCCCCACCACCGAGGGCTTCGGCGGCACCTACGCCACGCAAGCGAACTTCGCGATCATGCGCGAAGCGCTCGATGCGATCGGCGAAAAACTCGGGCGCTATATCATGCTCACCAATTACGCGAGCGGCCTCTGCATGCCCGAGATCGCGAGCATGGCCGCGCTCGAGCGGCTCGATATGCTGCTCAACGATTCGATGTACGGCATTCTCTTCCGCGATATCAACATGAAGCGCACCTTCGTCGATCAGCACTTCAGCCGCATGCTCAACGCATACTCCGGCATCATCATCAATACCGGCGAGGATAACTATCTCACCACCGCCGACGCGGTGGAGCAAGCGCCCGCGGTGCTCGCATCGCAGTTCATCAACGAAGAGTTCGCGCATCGCGCCGGGATGCCCGACAAGCAGATCGGCCTCGGCGATGCCTACGAGATCGATCCCGCGCTGCAAGATGGGTTTCTCTTCCAAGTCGCGCAGGCGCAACTCACGCGACAGATCTTTCCCGACGCGCCCTTAAAATATATGCCGCCGACCAAACACATGACCGGCGATATCTTCAAAGGGCACCTCATCGATGCGATGTTCAACCTCACCTCGGTGATGACGAAGCAAACCATCCATCTCTGCGGCATGCTCACCGAGGCGATTCACACGCCGTTCCTCGGCGATCGCGCGCTCGCCATCGAGAACGCTCGCTACGTGATGAATACCGCGCGGCATTTCGGCGACGAAATTTCGTTCAAGCCCGATGGGCGCATCGAGACGCGCGCGCGCGACGTGCTGCGCGATTGTCGCGCTCTGCTCGAAAAAGTCGAAACGCGCGGGCTGATGGATTCCATCGCCGCCGGCGTCTTCGCCGACGTGAAACGCCCGCCCGACGGCGGTCGCGGCTACGACGGCGTTTTCGCGCGCGCCGATGGCTACTACAATCCGTTCGAGGAGGCGTTACGCGCATGAACGGAGAGCAACTTCATGCCCTTTTGCAACGGGGCGAGAGTTCAAGCGTGGAGTTCAAACGCTCGGCGCACTCCGATCTCGAGAGCATTCGAAAAACGGTATGCGCGTTTGCAAACGCCCTCAACGAATCGGACACCTCCGCAGTCGTATTTGTCGGCGTCAATGACGATGGTTCGTGCGCGCAGGCGCCGATCGACGACGAAACGGTGCGGCGCCTGGGAGAGGTGCGTTCCGACGGATCGATTTTGCCGACGCCGACAATGGACATCGAACGGCACACGATCGGTGGTTGCGAACTCATCGCAATCGTTGTGTACCCGCATGCCGCGCCTCCCGTCCGCTTCAAAGGGCGCGCATACGTTCGTGTCGGGGCGCGAACGGAAGTCGCCTCGATCGAAGATGAACGCCGCCTTGTCGAACGTCGTAGGACGAGTGTTCTTCCTTTCGATCACCAACCGGTGCACGGCGCGACGCTAGCCGACGTAGATATCGAACGTTTCAAATCCGAGTATTTGCCGGCTGCTTTCGATAAGGCGACCCTTGCCGCGAATGGCCGAAGCATTGAGGGGCAACTGATCGCACTTCGCTTTGCAACGGAAGTAGCAACGCCGACGATAGGAGGGGTTCTAGCCTTCGGGAAAGATCCGGAGCGTTGGATTCCCGGTGCGTTCGTGCAGTACGTACGGTTCGACGGCAAGGATCTCGCCGATCCGATTGTCGACGAGAAGCACCTCTCGGGCGCGCTCCCGGCGCTCCTTGCAGCGTTGGAGGATATTGTGAAGTTGTCGATCACCACGAAGGTCGAAATCGGCGGCCGCCGAGAATTGCGAGAGCCGGATTACCCGCACGCTGCGTTGCGTCAGTTCGTGCACAATGCCGTTATGCACCGCACGTACGAATCATCGAATGCTCCAATTCGAATTTCGTGGTTTAACGACCGCATCGAAATTCAAAACCCCGGCGGCCTGTTCGGCCAGGTAAATCAATCGAACTTTGGTACCGTCACCGACTATCGGAATCCGCTCGTCGCCGAGGCGATGCGGACGTTGGGTTTCGTACAGCGCTTCGGGGTTGGGATTGCCACCGCGCAGAAGGCGCTCCGTGAAAACGGAAATCCCCCGGCTGAGTTTCAATTTTCGCCGACCAGCGTGCTGGTGACGATCGGGAGCCGATGATGAAAACGATCGCTTTTTTTAATAACAAGGGCGGCGTGGGGAAGACGTCGCTTGTTTATCACCTCGCCTTTATGCTCGGTGAATTGGGCGCCCGCGTCCTATGTGCCGATCTCGACCCCCAGGCGAACCTCAGCACGATGTTCGTGGGCGAGGAGCGGCTCGAGGCGATTTTTGACGACGATGCACCCGGCCGAACGATTCGTTCCTGCCTCGACCCGATATTGGAGGGGATCGGCGATATTCTGGAGGCGCGAGTCGAGAAGTCCGCGATCTCGCCGAATGTCGCTCTTATCGTGGGCGATATCGCGCTAAATGATTTCGAAGATCGGCTCTCCGATAGTTGGACGAAAACGCTCGCCGGCGATCCTGCGGCACTGCGGGCGCTGACGGCATTTTCGAGAATTGTTGCCGAGGCCGCAAATCGGTGGGAAGCTGATTTTGCTTTTATCGATGTCGGCCCGAACCTTGGCGCGCTCAATCGCGCCGCGCTTATCGCCGCCGACTATGTCGTTATTCCACTCGCCCCCGATTTGTTTTCGCTTAGAGGTTTGCGAAACTTGGGTCCGCGCTTGAACGATTGGCGGGCCGGCTGGCAACGGCGTCTCGATGAAAATGTCTCCGTGAGTTACACGCTCCCGAACGGGAGAATGCTGCCGTTAGGCTACGTGGTGCTGCAACATGCGGTACGGCTCGACCGGCCCGTGCGTGCCCACGAGCGTTGGATGGAGCGTATCCCCTCGACATACCATGCATCGGTCGTCGGCGATGACGTGTCGCTCTTGCAAGCTCCTCTTTCGGATGAAGCGAGCGATCCCGCGTGTCTTGCGAGTATCAAGAACTATCGCAGTCTCATGCCGCTGGCACAAGATGCTCGGAAAC
>JABEUW010000011.1 GCA_013043945.1 Vulcanimicrobiota bacterium
CGCGCGCGACCTTGCTGTTGCTCGCTCAGCAGTTGCGAGCGCGCGGCACGACCGTCTTTATGGACTTCGCCGATCGGAAAGTTGCCGCGCAGTTTAAGCTTGCGGAACGAAACGGTGCGCGCGCGGGGGTCATCCTCGGCAGCGACGAACTCGCAAAGGGCGAGCTCGTGGTGCGCGATTTGGTGGAGCGGAGCGAAGTACGGCTCGCGCTCGAGGATATCGAAGAACTTGCAGCCGTCCTACAACGAATGGGAGCGTAATGGAACAAGATTTTGAGGCGATAGAACGGCTGATCGCGGTGATGGAGCAGCACGATCTCGATCGCATGAAGGTTCGCGTCGGCGAGACGCTCTACGAACTCGTCCGTCGCGAGGCGGCCGCACCGCTGGTGACGCAGATCGGCCACGTTCCGGCACCGGTTCCCGAAGGTGTCGGCCCCGCGCCCGTCGCCGGCCCGCCGAAGAACGTCAAGCGCGTCAGCGCGCCGCTCACCGGGGTCTTTTATCGTTCGTCCTCACCCGACACCGCCGCATTCGTGAGCGAGGGTCAACGCGTTGAATTGGGCGAGGTTCTCTGCATTCTCGAAGCGATGAAATTATTCAATGAAATTCAAAGCGAATATGCCGGAACGATCGTTCGCATCATCCCGCAGAACGGCGAACTCGTTTCGCAGGGCGAGGACCTCTTTTGGATCGAGCCGTGAGCGAGCTCCCCGCAACGCATCGCCGGCGCGATTTTTCGGTTTTGATCGCCGAGCGAACGGGGCTCCTCGAGTCCCCGCACTATCGCTCGCAAGTGGAGGCGATCGCCGAAGCGATGGTCGTGGCGCTCCGTGCCGGAAACAAAATTTTATGGTGCGGTAACGGCGGCAGCGCCGCCGAGGCGCAGCATATGGCCGCCGAACTCTCGGGGCGCTTCTTGCGCGAGCGTCCGGGATACTATAGCGAAGCGCTCTCGGTGAATTCGTCGACGCTGACTTGTATCGGCAACGATTACGGGTACGACGTCGTGTTTTCGCGTCAGGTCGAAGCATTCGCGCGCCCCGGCGACGTCGTTATCGGTATGACCACGAGCGGCAGTTCGCGGAATATCGTTCTTGCGTTGGAGGCGGCAAAACGCCAAGGCGCGATCGCCGTAGCGTTCACCGGCAACGGCGGCGGAGCGAGTGCGCGCGTTGCCGACCTCGCGCTTATCGGCCCCGACGGCTATGCGGCGCTCGTGCAAGAAGTGCACCAGGTCATGGCGCATATTCTTTGCGATCTCGTCGAACAGCGAATGATCTTCGGAGATACTCCGTGAGCACCGCGCTCGCGGTTCCCGACGCGCGAATTCTCTTTGAGAAAATGGCCGGGAAGAATATCCTCGTCGTCGGCGATCTTATGCTCGACGAGTGGATTTGGGGGCGCGTCGAACGTATCTCTCCCGAGGCGCCGGTTCCGGTGGTCGCCGTCAGCAACCATTCCTTCACGCTCGGCGGTGCCGGTAACGTCGCCCACAATCTCTGCGTTCTCGGCGCGAACGTATCATGCATCGGGGTGGTCGGCGACGACCCGTTCGGCAATGAAGTCCGCGCGATGCTCCGCGCGCAAAATATCGATGCCGACGGCGTAATCTCGGTCGACGATCGGCCGACGACGCGAAAGACGCGCGTCGTGGCTCAGCACCAGCAAGTCGTGCGTGCCGATTGGGAATCGGTCGAACCGTTGCGCGCCGCCGATGCAGAGCGCATCGTCGGCATCGTCGCCGCTGCGGCGAAGCGCGCCGATGCGGTTATCGTAAGTGACTATGCCAAGGGTTTGCTCGCGCGCGAGATCGTCGAAGCGGCAAACATCTGCCCGCTCGTGCTCGGCGATCCGAAGCCGCAGCACGCCGCGCTCTTTTCGGGAGTGACCTGCGTTGCACCGAACCTCGGCGAGGCGGCGGCGGCATCGGGTATTGCGATTCGCGACGACGCCTCGTTGGAGCGAGCGGGGAAGATCTTACTCGAACGTTTTGGCTGCCGATACGTCGTGGTGACGCGCGGCGAGCATGGAATGGCACTTTTCGGACGCGACGGCGAGCGGTTGGCGATTCCCTCGGTGGCCCGCACGGTCTTCGATGTCAGCGGTGCCGGCGATACCGTCGTCTCGGTTCTCGCGCTCGCGCTCGCCGTCGGAGCATCGATCGATCGTGCGATGCGACTCGCCAATTACGCTGCGGGAGCGGTCGTTGAAAAGCTCGGCACCGCTACCGCGAACGCCGAGGAGATATTGGAGTTACTCGAACATGCCGACGCATGAGTATCTGTTCGGGCGGGCGCTCGAACTTCCCGAGGCGATCGCGTACCGCGAGATGCTGCGCGCGCGTAATAAAACAATCGTGTTCACGAATGGTTGCTTCGATGTCCTTCACGTCGGGCACGCCGAATATCTTGCGTGGGCGCGTTCGCAGGGCGACGCCCTCATCGTCGGCCTCAATAGCGATACGTCGGTACGCGAATTAAAAGGCGCACCGCGCCCCTTCGTGCCCTACGGCGAGCGCGCACGTTTGCTCTGCGCGCTGCGTAGCGTCGACGTCGTCATCGGCTTCTCGGAACGAACTCCCGAGGAGTTGTTGGAACACCTTCGCCCCGACGTGCATGTAAAGAGCGCGCAATATCGCGTGGAAGATCTTCCCGAGGCGCGCATCGTCCTGGCGTACGGCGGCGAAGTCCGGCTCGCTCCGCATCGCGAAGGCTCGAGTACGACCGATATCGTCGAACGTATCGGCGCGCATTTCACAACGGAGCGCTAGCGTTGCGCCTCGCGCTGACGGTGAACGGCCCGGGTGAAACTGCGGGTTGGGCGCGCCCGCTTTTAAGCGCGCTCTATCGGCGCGATCCCGAGATCGAGATCTATGCGTTTCTCGTCCCCGATGATTTTGCGACCGGCTACGAAGCCCCGATGCTGCGCGCGGCATTCCCCCAAGCGCACGTCTTCGAGCCGTCGCGCTATTTGGCGTTCGCGCTCGGAGCGGGCCTCGAAGGAGCGCCCGACCGCGTCGACGGCGTGCTCTATCTCGGCGGCGACCTCATGCATGCGGCTCGCGTTCGCGCGCGCCTTCACGGGAGGGCTGCGGCATATAAATTTTCGCGGTCGCGCTATGCGGCCTCGCTCGCCCGCGCATACGCGGTCGACGACGCGAACGTCGCGCAGCTCGAAGCCTGGGGCGTGCCCTCCGACCGCATCGTACGCGTGGGAAACCTCGCGATTGACGGAGCGATCGCGCAGGCGAACGAGCCGCTTCCGCCGTGGTTCGAACGCGACGGCATCGTCGTTCTTCCCGGCTCGCGCTCCTACGAAGTCGAGCATATGATACCGTTCTTTTTTACTGCGGCGCTGCGCATGCGCGCGGAGCGCCCCTCGTTGCCGATTGCCTTTGGAATCTCGCCGTTCACCTCGCTCGATGCGGTGGAGAAAGCGATCGAAGCCGGCGGCGACGCCCGCGTGTGGTCGAAAAAAGGGCGGCTCATCCGTGAGGGCGAGCGCGCGTGGATCGCCGAGCGCGACGGCGAGCGACGATTCCCGATCGTACGCGAGAGCCTCGCCGCGGCGGCGGCGAGCGGGCTCGCGCTGACCCTGCCCGGAACGAAGTGCATCGAACTCGCAGCGCTCGGCGTGCCGACCATCGCGATTACGCCGCTCAATGCCGCCGAGTTGATCGCGATCAACGGCCCGCTGACCTATCTCAATCGCATTCCTTGGCTTGGTGCGGCACTCAAGCGAGCGGTCGCGGTGCGCATCTCGAAGCGTTTTCGCTTTCACACGCAGCCCAATATCGATGCGGGTGAAGAACTCGTTCGCGAGTACCACGGCACGCTGACCCCCGGGCGCGTCGCCCGCGTCGCACTCGCGAGCTACGACGACCGTGCCTGGCGAACGCGCGTTGCGGGGCAGATGAAGGAACTCTACGCACGGCATGCGGGTGCGGCGCAGCGTTTGGCGGAATCCCTGACGACCATGCTTCGGGAGAACAACTAGCCATGCGTCTCTCGGTCGTTATCGCGACGAAAGATCGCGCGAGCTATATCGAACGCGCTCTTGCGTCTCTTGCTTTGCAGCAGGGTGCGCCGAGTTTTGAAGCGATCGTCGTTGACAACGGCTCGACCGATACGACGCGCTCGGTGGTGCAGGCGGCCGCCGAACGCAGCAACTTTCCAATTCGATATCTGTTCGAAGCCGAGCCGAACCGAGGAAAGGCGCGCAACCGCGGGGTCGCGGTCGCCGAGGGCTTTATCGTGCTGTTCTGCGACGACGACGTCGTGCTTCCGCCCGGCTTTCTTGCGGCGCACGAAGCCGCGCACGACGCACCGGGTTTGGTGGTGAACGGTGCGATCGTGAACGTTCCCGACTACGAGCATCGCCCCAAACCCTCGCTCGCAAATTACTCGGGTGCGTTTCTTTGCACGTGCAACGTTTCGATCCCGAAGGCGGCGATCGATGCCGTCGGTGGTTTCGACGAATCCTTCGATCTTTACGGTTGGGAAGATACCGAGTTGGGCGTGCGTCTGCGCGAGAGCGGCATGCGACGCCGATTTTCGTGGGACGCGTTTCTCTGGCATATCAAAAAACCGAGCGAGGAAACGCTCGACGTGCTCGCACGGAAGGCGGTTGAGAAAGCCCGTATGGCGAGGCGTTTTATCGATAAAAGCCCTTCGTCGCGAGTGAAGGCTGCGACGGGAGCGCACCGATTGAATTTGCTACGGGCAAAATATTTGCTCCCCGATTCCTTGCTTGCATTCTATGCCGGCGTCGCGAGCGACGAGCGCGCGAACGCTACGGTGCGTGCGATCGCAAAAACGCAGTTTTTGGACGGCATCTACGCCCGCGAGTTATCCCGCGCTCTGGAAAAATGAACCGCGCACTGCTCTATTGCGCCGGCGGAGGGCTAGGCGATTCGCTCGTCGCCACCGTCGTGGCACAGGCGTTGCACGCGCAATACGATAGCGTCGACGCGCTCACGCTTCCTGGGCATCGCTCGACGCTCGAACTCGTGCCGGAGATCGAGCGCGTCTTCGTCGACGATGGCGAGCCGCTCGACCTTCAGATCGCTGCGTTACGCGCGCGTGAGTACGCGGCTTGCGTGGTGACCTGGGCGACCGCGCGAGCTGCGGCAGCGGTGCGTGGCGCCGCGATTCCCGTTCGCGTCGGCCAGGCTCGTCGTCTCTATTCGCGTTCGTTTACCCATCGCGTCGTCGTGCGAAGCGAGCTCGGCGACGTCACCTCGCATTGGTCCGAGATTTTGCTCGACTATCCACGTGCGATCGGTTGCGACGCAGTCGGCGCGCGCCCGCACGTGCGTCCCGGGGCCGAGGACGAGCGGGGCGCCCAGGCGCTTCGCGCCGACCTCGCGCTCGAACGCGATGCCTATTTTATTTTGCACCCCACGAACGCGGTCGCGACGGAGCGCGGCCTCTGGCCGACGGAGGGATGGGCGCGGAGCGCGCGTGCATTACGCGAACGTTTTTCGCTTCCCGTTCTGTTGAGCGGCGCCGAGGCCGACCGCGAGATCGTGGAACGCATCGTCGCCGAGAGCGGCGACACGGAGGTGCGTTCGCTCGCCGGGCGCCTCTCCATCGGTGCGCTCGCAGCGCTCGCCCGCGATGCGCGAGCGTTCGTCGGCATCACCACGGGTTCGATGCACGTCGCCGCCGCGGTCGGTGCGCGAACGGTGGGGATCTTTCCGTTTCAGAGCGATTTCCCCGAGCGCTGGGCACCGCTCTGCGACCGGCGAGCGATCGTGCGCTCCGCATTTCCGTGCCACCCCGGCGACCGAAAGGAGACCTGCGTGGATTACGCCTGTATTGCGGGGCTCGATACTCCGAGAATTCTCGCTGCCGTCGAGGGGTTGCTCGCCCCCGCACAGCGGTAAGAGCGGAGTCGAGCATCGGCGTCGAAGTGCGGGCAACGATGCGCGCGACCATTCAACTCTGTACCTACAATCGTGCTACGCTCCTCGAGCGCGTTCTCGATGCGTGCTTCGAACAGACGTTGCCCGAGGATTCCTACGAAGTCGTACTCGTAAACGACGGTTCTACGGACGGCACCTCCGCGACGATCGAGCGCGCTCGTGCGCGGGCGACCTGCAGCTTTACCGTCGTCGAACAGCAAAATGCTGGCCTCGCTCGCGGGCGAAACGTCGGTATCGCACGCGCGAGCGGCGACCGCATCATCTTCATCGATGACGACGTCTTACCGTTACCGAATTTCGTCGAAGAGCATCTGCGCTCGCACGAGCTTCGCCCTGCAGCGATCGTGCGCGGCGGCGCGATCAATGTCGAATCCTTTGACGACCTCCCACCCCCGGTGTGGAGCTGGAAAGATTACAGCGGGAATTTTTTCTGGACGACCAACGTCTCGGTGCCGACGGCGACGATTCGTGCGATCGGCGGCTTCAATGAGTCGTTCGCAGAGTACGGTTGGGAAGATATCGATGTCGGGCTACGTTTGCGCTTCGCAGGCGTCCGGGCGATTTTTAACCCGAAGGCTCTGGCCTACCACTATAAGCCGTGGCCGCGTAGCGGTGAGATCGAGAAGATGGAGCGGCAGGCGCGCGCGCAAGCGCGCACGGCGGTGACGCTCTCGGCGTTACACCCGCACTGGCGTACCTACCTCGCAACCGGTGAGAACCCCGTGCAGCGTAGCGTTCATGCCACATTGCGAGCGATGGGAGTGCCCGAGCGATTGCGCCGCCGCGTTGGGGCGATTACGGGGGATCGGCCGCTTGAAACGGCGGAATTGAGAACGGTGCGACGGATGCTCGCGAGTGTATATTTCGAAGAACTCGAACGCGCGATTCAAAAACGCAACGCCACGTGAGAATCGTCCTTTCGCGAACCGATCGCATCGGGGATCTCATTCTTTCGACACCGGCGATTGCGACGGTGCGTCGCTCCTTCCCCGACGCGCACATTACGATGGTAACGAGTGCGTACAATCGCGTCGTGATGGAACGAAATGCCGACATCGACGAATTGGTTTCGCTGCCGCGTGCGATCCGACCGGAGCGTTTCGGCGCGCACTTTCGTAACGTCGATCTCGCGATCGCGCTCGCTCCACGCTCCGAAGATCTGCGTGTCGTCGGCGCGACGGGCGCTGCAGTTCGCGTCGGCTACACCTACGCGCGTCGCTATCTCGCGCGGCTCACGGCACGATTTTTCGTCAATCGCATGGCGATCTCCGAAGCCGATCCCGAGCTCTGCGAGCGCGATCCACACCGCGTGGTGCGCCACGAAGTCGAGCAACTGCTCGACCTCGTTGCGCTCGGAGGAGCGCGCGAGCAGGTCGCCGATCTGCGCCTCGATCTTCGCGATGAAGATCGCGCTGCGGTCGCCGCGCTTCCGGATCGCCCGATCGTCCTTCATCTCGCGCCGCGATGGTTTCAGGGCGGCAGTACGCTTGCCTCAACGGTGGAGTTGGCGCGTCGCCTCGCCGCGCTGGGGCGGCCGTTGGTCGTGACGGCGAATGCCGAGATCGGCGATGCCATCGAGGCATTTGCCGGGGTCGGCGCGGCGGCCGTATTGAAAGATCTGCCGTTCTTCCACTGGGCGGCGGTCTTCGAACGGGCGGCCTGCGTGGTCACCGTCGATACCGGTGCGACTCATGTCGCAAGCGCGATGCGCAGGCCCACGCTCGTCGCCTTCGAAAACCGCTATTTCCGATTGGCCTCACAAGAATGGGCCCCCTATCGGGTTCCGAGCCGCAGTTTGCGAAAACCCCAAAGCGACGACGAAGCCTCCCTCGCGCACTTTCGCAACGAGGTCGTCGACGGTGTCGCGGATTTAATAAATGCTTGATTGTTCCGTCGTTATTCCCACCTACAATCGCCTCGATACGTTGCGCCATGTCGTGCCGACACTTTTGGCACAGACGCTCGATGCGTCGCGCTACGAATTACTGATCTGCGATTCGCAATCGACCGACGGTACCGCCGAATATCTCACCGAAGTTGCGCGCTCCTCGCCGAACGTCCGCCATCTCCCCGGGGGATATAGCGGGCGCGCGCAGGCGCGCAATGCCGGGATCGCGGCGGCAACCGGAACGGTCGTGCTTTTCAACGACGCCGATATCCTCGCCTCGCCCGATCTGCTCGCGGTACACCTCGAACGGCACGCGCGCGAGCGACGAATCGCCGTTGTCGGTTGGGAGGTACAGGTGCGCGACCTCGACGATTACGCACTCAAGCGCGATCGTGCCGATCTCCGCGGCCATCTCCACCCGCCGGGGCGAAAGCATCTCTCCTGGCTCTATTTTCTCACCGGCAACGCATCGGTTCGCGCCGCGGATCTCCGCGCGGTCGGGGGCTTCGACGAATCCTTTACCGGCTACGGCCACGAAGATCTCGAACTCGGATATCGGCTCGAGCGCTCGGGCGTACGCATCTGCTACGAGCCGCGTGCGGTGAGTTATCATTGCCAGGACGTACCCCACGAAGACCAAAAGGGAAAGATGATGCTCGCGGGTCGATCGACCGTTCGTTTCTATCGCAAGCATCCCGATCTCGCCGTACGCCTTCAGTTGGGGATGACGCCCGTCTCGCTCGGGCTCCATTCGTTGCTGCAGCGGATGCCGGCGCTGCTGCGAGCGCTCGACGCACGCGCGGGCCGGTCGAAACTCGCACGTGATATCGTGCAACAATTTCACTACGTCTCGGGCATCAAAGATGCCCTCGCCCAACCAGAGGAGCGCCCATGACTGCGAGGCCGGAACGTTTTACTTGCGGAGCGCTGCGTGCCGATGCAATCGGAGGCACCGCCGAACTCTTCGGCTGGGTCAACCGACGCCGCGATCACGGGGGGCTTATCTTTATCGATCTCCGCGACCGCGACGGCATCACGCAGGTCGTCTTCAACCCCGAACATCCCAGCTTTCCGCTCGCCGAAAAACTTCGCAGTGAGGACGTCGTGCGCGTCGTCGGCGCGGTGCGTGCGCGCCCCGAGGGCACCGAGAACGCAAAGCTCGCCACCGGCGCCGTCGAAGTCGGTATCGAGCACCTCGAGGTTCTCAATCGCTCCGAAGTCCCGCCGTTTCAGGTAAATGTCGAGGACGATGTCGACGAGAGCCTACGCCTGGAATACCGGTATCTGGATCTTCGCCGCCCGCGCATGCAACGGAACCTGCGCCTGCGCCACCGCATCGTGAAGGCGTTTCGCGATTACTTCGACGAGCGCGATTTCGTAGAGATCGAAACGCCGATGTTTATTAAAAGCACGCCGGAGGGCGCGCGCGATTACTTAGTTCCCAGCCGCATGCACCCCGGGACGTTCTACGCACTCCCGCAATCGCCGCAGCTGCTCAAGCAGATCTGCATGATCTCCGGCTTCGGCCGCTACATGCAGATCGCGCGTTGCATGCGCGACGAGGATCTTCGCGCCGACCGTCAGCCGGAGTTCACGCAGCTCGATGTCGAGCTCTCCTTCGTCACGCAAGAAGAGGTCATGCAGATGATGGAAGGCGCGGTCGCGTATGCCTGGCGCGGCGTCCTCGATATCGAACTGCCGGCGTTCCCACGGCTCACGCATGCCGAAGCGCTGCGCCGTTTTGGCAGCGATAAGCCCGACATGCGTTTCGGGCTCGAACTCGTCGATGCGAGCGCGCGTTTTACGGCGAGCGAATTCGTCGTCTTTCGCGGTGCGCTCAACGCCGGCGGAGCCGTGCTCGCACTCCGTTATCCCGGCGGAGCCTCGCTCTCCCGTCGCGATTTCGATGCGCTGACCGAGAGCGCGAAACTCTTCGGGGCGAAGGGGATGGTCTGGATCGCACTCGGTGCCGAGGGTGTGAAATCCTCGGCGCAGCGCTTTCTCGACGACGCGACGGTGGAGGCGCTTCGCGTCGATACCGGTGCGGAGCGTGGCGACGCGATGTTGCTCTTTGCCGACGCACGCGATGCCGTCTACTCCGTCGCCGGGAAAATGCGGCTCGAAATCGGGCAACGCTGCGGCTTGCGCGACCCGGCGAAGTTTGCGTTCTGCTGGGTGACCGAGTTCCCATATCTCGAAATGGATGAGGAGAGCGGTAAACCGGTGCCCGCGCATCACCCCTTCAGCGCGCCGTTGCCGGGGCAATGGGATCTCATCGATAGCGATCCGTTCGCGATGCGCGCGCAGCATTACGACATGGTGCTCAACGGGTTCGAACTCGGTTCGGGTTCGATTCGCATCCACGACGTGACCCTACAGAAGCGCATCTTTACCATGTTGGGAATGAGCGAGGAGGAGATCGAGGATCGCTTCGGCTTCTTCGTGCGCGCGTTGCGCTACGGCGCCCCGCCGCACGGCGGGATGGCGCTCGGTATCGACCGCATCGCCATGCTCGCTTGCGGCGAGGAGAATTTGCGCCAGGTCATCGCCTTCCCGAAGAACCAGGTCGGTCGCGACGTGATGATGGACGCTCCCTCGCCGGTTCCGGAGCGCCTTTTGCGCGATCTTTACCTTCGCAGCGTTGCGCCCTCGGCCGAGAGCGCCCGATAACTGAAGAGGTGAGCGCTTCAACCGTTCGCGGCGCGATTCTCGGGCTCGTCCTCGTGGCGGCGGCTGCCCTGTTTCGGGGTGCCCTCATCCGCCCCGCGGCTGCCGCGGCGGGCCCGTCGTGCGGCGTTCGCGTCGTGCACCTGCCCGGCAATGTCGTCTTCCGCATCCTGTTCGCGAAGAATGGGGCGGTGCAGCAGTACGTCCTGGTGAGCAGCGATCGGAACCCGGAGCTCGTGAACGATCGCAAGAAGTTTATCGAACGTCAGTTCGGGCCGGAGGCCGTGAATGCGCCACCGCTCCGGATCATCGCCTTCAAGCCGGCGCCGGGAGGCGGAGGTTTGATGATCCCCGACAAAGCGGTCGATTCATGCGGCCGTACTCTTACGTTTCAGTAGCGCTCCTCGCGCTCTCGTGCGCGCTCGCCGGGTGCGCGAGGCAGCGGGAGCCCGCCGCAGCGGGAGCCGTTCGATCGCCAGCAGCGCTCGCAACGATCGCGCCGTTACAATCGTGCGAGACGCGCGAGCTACGTTATGATGGAAGCGAGGTGGTGTTGGTTGCAAACGTCGATCGCACGCTCGCATCGCTGACGGTGCTCGCATCGAGGAGCGAGGCCGCGCGCAAACGTGCGACCGCCGAGATCGAAGCGCAACTCGGAACGCCGCATGTCGATACGCGCATCGAACAGCGCCCGTGGAAAGACGGCCTCGTTGAACTCACCGATCCCTGCGGAAGGCTCGTGACTCCCACGCCGGAACCGACCTAGCGTTACGGACGCCGGTCGTAGTAACGTTGCATCTCTGCCGCGCACTCGCGATCGAGCGGTTCGCCGCTCGCCCTCAAGCCGGCGATCGCTCCCGCCGTATCGCGCGCCTCTCTGTTTTGGCTCAGCTTTGCTTTGCCATCGATGCGCTCGACGAGCAACTCAAAGGCGACGATGCCGCGTACTTGCTGCTCCACGAACGACGCATCGAGTTTCGCAAACTCCCACGGCCGCTCGAAGTTCGCTTCAAAGTGCGCGGTGAGGCGCGCGAGAATCGCCTGCGGCTCGGATACCTCGCGCAGATATCCGCGAGCGTGCACGGCGCTATAGTTCCAGGTCGGTACCTGCGGATAGAGTGGATCGTACCACGATGGCGAGATATAGGCGTGCGCTCCGGTAAAGACGGCGAGCGCGGCGGCGCCGGCCTGAATCGCGTCGCACTGCGGGTTCGCGCGCGCGATGTGGCCGATCAGCACGAGGCCGCTCTCGCTGCGCTGTGCGAGCATGGGCAGATGCGTCGCACGCGGGAAGCCGTCGCTCCCCGCCGTCACCAGAACGCCGAAGGGATAGTGCTCGATCAGGCGATCGATCTCGACCTCATCGTCGAATGCAAACGCAGGCGGCCTGTACATCGAGTTCCTCCTGTTGGTTTTAACGGCGCGACGAAAGTCGCTGAAACCCCAGCGCGCCGCACTCTGGTTTTATGGGCGTGAGCAGCGAAGCGCTTCCCTTTCCCGTCGCCGATGCAGGCATCGACCGGCGGGGTATCTCCCTGCTCTCGATCGCGCATATCGTCAACGACGCGAACCAATCCGCGATTCCCGCGATGATCCCGTGGTTGATTAGCCATCGCGGCCTCAATCTCGCGACGGCCGCGACGCTCGTGCTCGCGATGAACCTCTCATCCTCGGTCGTTCAACCTTTCTTCGGCCATTGGTCCGATCGGCGTTCGATGCCGTGGATCATTCCCGCCGCGCTCGTGCTTGCCTGTACCGGCACCGCCGCGATCGGGCTCGCGCATTCACTGCCGATGATGTGGCTCGCGGCGTTGATCGCCGGTATCGGCACCGCGGCCTTTCACCCCGAGAGTTCGCGCTTTGCGAATTTCTTCGCCGGGGCGAAGCGCGCAACGGGGGTGAGTATCTTCACCCTCGGCGGCTATCTCGGCTTTGCCGTGGGACCGATCGTCACCACGCCGTTGATTCTGCACTTCGGGCTTGAGGGAACGGCGTTTCTCGCAATTCCCGGTGTGCTGCTTGCAACGATCTTATTGTTTTCGCAGCAGCATTTTCATGCCACGCGCGCGCGTGCGAATCGCGCCGTCAAGGCAGGCCCGACGATGCCCGACGATTGGCGCGCATTCGGTGCGCTCGTAGCGGTGGTCGTCCTCCGTTCGACGACGTTTTTTGCGGGCGTAACGTTTCTCCCGATCTTCGCCATCTCGGTCGCGCATGCAAGCAAGACGGGCGGGAGCATCGTCTTAGCGTCGATGCTCCTCGTCGGTTCGGTGGGAACAATGTGGGGCGGGCGGCTCGCCGATCGTTTCGGGCGGCGACGTATTATCGCGATCTCGATGATCGGAACGCTCGTCGGCGCGGCGGCTCTTGCGTGGGTCGGCACCTTCGCACCCTCCATGAGTTACGTCGTGCTCGCCGCTTCGTTTTTCGGGCTCTCGGTCGGTCTCTCTGCGGGGGTGATCGTCGTGCTCGGGCAAGAATATCTTCCCAACCGTATCGGCGTTGCATCGGGGGTGACGCTCGGGCTCGCCGTCACGATCGGCGGGCTCGCGCAGCCGCTCTTCGGCGCGATCGGCGATCGCTTTGGCAGCGTGCCGATCTTCGAGAGCGTTGCGGTCTTCGCATTGCTCGCGCTCGCCGGAACGATTTTCTTGCCGCGCAAGCGGCTACAGCCCGCGTAACGCCCGTCAGCGTAAATTCGGAAAATCGAGCCGTTGTAGCGCCGCAAAGGTGACGATACCGACCGCGGTGGAGAGATTGATGCTGCGGACGGATTGCTCTCGCATGGGAATCCGCAACGTTCGTTCCGGGAAGCGGTTGAGTAAGGCCTGCGGCAGACCCTTCGTTTCGCGACCGAATACCAACGCGTCGCCATGCGCGAACGGAGCGGTATCGTAACGCATGCGCGCTCGGGTGGAGAGCAGCCACATGCGTTGGGCGATCGGCGTCTGCAAGAACGCATCGAGGTCGCGATGCACGACGACGTGCATGCGCTCCCAGTAATCGAGTCCGGCGCGTTTGAGCGAGCGGTCGTCGATCGCAAAGCCGAGCGGCTCGACGAGGTGGAGCGCCGCGCCGGTCGCCGCGCAGAGCCGCGCGACGTTGCCGGTATTCGGCGGAATCTCCGGTTCGACGAGGACGAGGTGCAGCGGCACGTCGGGGAGTTCGGTCGCCTCGACGATGCGATCGGGAGGTTGCGCCGCCGCGCTCACGCGAGCAAGTCCGCAAACGGGATGCCGACCGGTGCGAGCACGTACGCAACACCGCCGTGCCGTTGCCAGCAGCGCTCGAGCGCGCGGCGCGGGTAGATCGTGCGAATGCGCGGTGCCGCGGGGTCGTTCATCACGCAGTCACCATTCGATGTGAAGCCGCAGAGGACGGCGAGGTGGCCGCTGGAGCGGGGGAGCGGCGCACCGGGAAGCTCGCCTTCTTCCCACGCATAGGAGAGTGCGAGCGGAAGATTTCGTTCGAGAAAAAGTTCGGCGATATCGAGCGAGCCGACGTACGCGAGCGCGGTGCGGAGACTCTGCGTGCCGGCATAGGCGACGTTGAACGCCCAGTTTCCGTAGCCGCCATAGATTTCGTCGAAGACTCCGGCGGCGACATCTTCGATGCGCGCGTCGATTCCGTGGAAGCGCAGCAGCATCGCCAGCGAGGCGGGGCTGCACCACCCCGCCTCGCCTTCAACGACGTATTGCGTCTGCAGTGGAACGTCGTGGATGCGCGCGCCGCCTGCGAAGGGAAAGGAGGGCTGCAGTAGGCTCGGCGTTGCAAGTGCGAGACTCTGGAGCCCTTCGGGATCGGTACGCACCTGTACCGCATCGAAAGGAACCTCGCTGCGGATGATGTCGGTCAGAACGCTGACGCCGAGCAAGTTGCAGGGAAACGAGCGGCGTGATTGCGGCGACCAACGAGCGAACGGCAACCACGGGCTGATATGCGCCGCTCCGCTGCGCAGTGCAAACGCGATCTCTCCGCTCTCCGCAAAGCTATTCCAAGAAAGCACGCATTCCAGCGCCGGCGCGCAGCGCAGCGTTGTTATCGCAGCGGGATCGGTTACGAGTGCGAAGCCGACGGCACGACCTCCCATTGCCACGCGTTCCAAGAATCGCCAATGAACGATGCCGGAATATATCCGCGAACGCGGTTATCGATGGCGGTGGTCGAGCGCTCCCAATAAACGAAGACCATCGGTACGAGTTGGTGGATGCGCTCCTCCTCGCGTTGGTAGAGTTGTTTTCGTAGCGCGGTATCGAAGGTCGAAGCGGCGGCTTGGGAGGTGGCATCGACGATGGGATCGCGCAGCCAATTCGTATTCGCGCCGTTCGGCGGAATGAACGCACTATTCCAGGAGCCGCTGTTATCGGGGTCGGGGCCGTTGGTCTCGATGCTCCACTCCATATCGTAGTGTCCGCTATAGATCGGGCCGGTCTGCGCGAAGAGAAAGCTCGGTGGGAAATTGCGAATCCGCAGATCGATGCCGAGCCGGCGCAACATCGCTTGCATGACCACCTCGGCGCGTTCGTTCGAGAGCAGATTGCTTCCGCTGATAATCGTGAGGGTGAGCCGCTCTCCGTCGCGCGTGCGAATGCCGTCGGCGGATCGCCGCCAACCCGCTGCGCGCAGCAGCGCCGCGGCGTGGGCGGGATCGTAGGGATAGGGCGCGATCTTCGGCGCGGCCCACGATTCGGGAAAAATATCCGAGACGGCGGGAAGATCGACGCCATGGTAGATCGTGTCGCGAAGACGCTTCCAATCGATCCCTTCGGCGATAGCGAGTCGCACGCGCACGTCGCGCAGGATCGGACGACTGCAATTAAAGCCAAGGTGGCGCCAATTCGCCAGCAGCGTGTGCACGACGTGAATACCGGAGATCGAAGCGAGGTCGGGAATCTGCGTCTCGCCGACGGAGGGATCGATATCGATTTCGTGCGTGCGCAACGCGTTGAGCATCGAGTTTGAATTTGGAATCACCACCCAACGCACGTGCGCGAGCTTCGGTTCTCCGCGGAAGTAGCGCGGGTTTGCTGCAAAAGTGAGCGAGGCGCCATGGTGCCAGTCTTCGAGGATGTACGGCCCGCTGGAGAGCGGCGCGTTGTTAAACGAGGCGCGATTGAGGCTCGGCAGTTTTGCGAGGAGGTGCGCCGGGAGCGGTGGATAGCCCGAGCCGCCGATCGCGAGCACGCCGAGAAATGCCGCCATCGGATGCTTAAGGCGAATGATGATGGTGTGGCGCGTCGGCGCGCTCGCCGATGCGATATCGTCCCATCCGTAGCGCGTCTTGACATCGTTGCGCGGATTGAAGACGGCGTGATAGGTGAACATCCAATCGCGCGCATCGAGCGGGGCACCATCGGCCCAGCGCACGCCGCGCCGAAGGTGGATCGTAATGACCTTCCCGTCGCGGCTGATGCCGCCGTTCCGAAGCGTCGGGACTTGCGTTGCGAGATCCGGAATGTAATTGCCGCGCGCGTCGTAGCGCAAGAGATAACTGAAGAGCATGCCGTCGGCGAGATCGGCGGCGGCGGCGTGTCCGAAGAGCGGATCGAGATTGTCGGGTTCGTCGGGCTCGCCGAGCCGCAGCGTGTTGGGTGGCGGCACGTTTGCAGCGCATCCGGCGAAGCCGAAGGCGAGCGCGGCGATGAAGAGTGCGACGACGATGCGTTTCATGCGGTGCGCACCTCGCGTTTTCGGAGCGAGCCGGCGATCTCGGCGTAGAACGCATCGGCACCGAAACGCACCAGATCGTCGGCAGGGAGTTGCGTCTCGGCGCGCGCGCGTGCGATCTCCGCTCGCGCCGCGCCTTCGTCGAGCCCGCGGGTGTTGAGCGCGATGCCGATAACGTTTGCCGGTTTTACCGCTGCGAGCAATGCTTCGTGCAGGCGGATCAGTTCACGATACGGCAGCGTCGGCGTGGCGTACGCGTTGATGTTCGTCCGGTGCGGCATGCAGACCAGCACGAGCGCATCGGGTGCGCAGCCGTAGAGCAGCGCGAGCGTTACCGGCGCATAGGCCGGATGATTGATCGCGCCCTGCCCCTCGACGACGATGGCATCGGGCTGCTGCTCCGCCGCTTCGAGGACGAGCCGTTCGCATGCGCCCGCTGCGAAATCGGCGATCGTTCGGTCGACCGCGATTCCCCAGCCCGCAATTGCGATGCCGGTCTGTCCGGTCGGCACGAAGTTCCATCGCCGTTGCGCGCGGCGAGCCGCCGCGCAGAGTTCGAGCGAGACCGTCATCTTGCCGACGTTGCAATCGTTACCGACGGTTAGCAGAATCGGCGCTGCGATATCGTAGGCCGCGCCGGAGAAGACCGGCGTTGCGGGGACGGCGCGCAGATCGTAGAGGCGCACGCCGCGCTTTCTTGCCGCGCTTGCGATCTCTTCATCCTCGGCGAGCATGCTGTGCAGCCCGCTGACGATATCGAGCCCCGCCTCGACGGCCTCTAAAACGCCGGAGCGGAGATCGCCGAGCGCACCGCCGATCGGTGCGGTTCCGACGAGCAGAGCGGTCGGCGCGAACGGCAGCGCGTCGTTTAGCGATGCGACGATGGGTGCCTCGCAGCGCGCGAGGTGTGGCACGAGATCGCAGACGCGTTTGCCGGCACAGCTCGGATCGATGACGGCGACGACGGGATCGCTACCGTAGGCGATGACGCCGTGCGCGGTTTTCGCGCTCTGGGCGAACGCATTCGGGGCGAGAACGACGTAGCGACGGATCACGGAGTGAAGGTTTCGCGGACGCCGAGCCCGGGCCCGCCGGGAAGCACGAGCTTTCCGCGCTCGTAGGTGAGCCCGGTAAACGGGTCGCCGGCGGTGAGGAAGGGGCCGTCGATATCCGCCCAATCGACGAGCGGGCTGATCTGCGCCGCAGCGGTGGCGAGAATTGCACTCTCCACCATGCACCCGAGCATTACTTTTAAACCGAGCGCGCGAGCGGTGTGAATCATCGCGAGCGCGCCGCGTAGCCCGCCGCACTTGACGAGTTTGACGTTGACGCCCGCAACGCAACCCGCGAGCCGTGGAAGATCGCCGGCATCGCGGGAATCCTCATCGGTGACGATGGGGATCGCGCTGCGCGCGGAGATCGCACGTAACCCGGCCGGATTACCGGCGGGAATCGGTTGCTCGCAGAACTCGATATCGAACCGCGCGAGCTCGGCGAGCACGAGAATTGCTTCGTCGACATCCCAGCCTTCATTGGCGTCGATCCGAATCGTTCCGGTATAACGCGCGCGGATCGCCTCGATCGTTTCGACCTGTTGGTGCAGCGCTCCGAGTCCGAGCTTGATTTTTAGAATCGGGTGCTCGCGTACTTCGTCGACCTTTTGCAACGTGCTCTCGGGATCGGCGATGCCGATGGTGAACGAGGTCGTCGGCGTCTCGCGAGGATCGAGGCCGAAATATTCGTAGAGCGGCAACCCCGTTGCCTTGCCGATCCAGTCGTGCAGCGCGATATCGAGCGCACAGCGCGCCGCCGGCGGAATCGTCGGCGCGAGGAGCTCTTCGAGGCGATATGGCGATGCCGCTTCGGCGCGGTACGAAGCGAAAAACGCGAGCAGCGATTCGACCGATTCGCCGTAGCGGGCGATCGGCGCGCTCTCGCCGAGCGCGTCGATTCCATCGCAGGACATGCGTAGCAGCGCCGAGCGCGCGTAGGTCGATTCCCCACGGGTGATTTTGAATGGGTGCTTCAGCGGGATTCGGAGCTCGCTCGCTGCAAAGGTCGCGTTCATGCCGCGAGCCTTCCGCCCATCCGGCCGCACTCCTCGGCGCAGCATCCTCTGGCTCCGTCGCGACCTTCGCTTGCGCGATAACGTCGCGCTCGCCGAAGCTGCGGAGGCAAGCGATGAGGTGGCGCTCGCCTTCGTGCTCGACCCGGTGCTCTTGCGGAGCGAACGCATGGGGGCACCGCTGGTGCAAGCGTACTTCTCGGCGCTCGCTTCGTTGCGCGCGGAGCTGCGCTCGCGCGGCAGCGAGCTCGCGTTGCTCGAAGGCGACTTTGCGGAGCAGTTGACGGCATTCGCAGGGCGGATCGGTGCCGGAGCGCTCTACTACAACGACGATTACGAGCCGGAGGCGATCGAACGGGATGCGCGCGTGCGCACAGCGCTCGAGGCGGCGGGAGTCGCGGTTCACTCCTCGCTCGATCACGTCTATTTCGGTGCCGACGAAGTCCGAACCGAGGGCGGCGCGCCCTATCGCATCTTCACGCCGTACAAACGGCGTTGGCTCGACCAACACGCGCTAGCGCCGCGGATGCCCGTACGATCGAACCGCGCCAGTGCGGAAAAATTGATTGCACGCGCGGAGATTGGAGCGACCCGCGATTTTCCTGAGCCCGAAGAATACGGCCACCGTTCGTCGGCGGCCTATCCGACGTGTAGCGAAGCCGGCGCGGGTGCGTGCCTCGAGCGCTTTCTCGCCGAAGGCGGCGCGAGCGATGCGTACTCGCTCCAGCGCGATCTGCCGGCACTCGATGGAACATCGCGGCTCTCACCCGATTTGCGCGCCGGGACGATCGGTATTCGCACCTGTGTTGCGCGCGCGCGTTCGGCGATGGAGGGCGCGAGCGCGAAACGGCGGGCGAGCCTCGACGTGTGGCTCTCGGAGCTGATCTGGCGCGATTTCTACCAGCAGATTTTGCGCAACTTCCCGCACGTTGCAAACGCGCCGTTTCTTCCTGCGACGGCGGCGATTCCGTGGCGCGAGGACGAGCTGGCGTTTCGCGCCTGGTGCGAGGCGCGCACCGGGTACCCCATCGTCGATGCCGCGATGCAGCAACTCAATACGACCGGCTGGATGCACAATCGCTTGCGCATGATCGTGGCGTCATTTCTGAGCAAGGACCTGTTGCTGAACTGGCAATGGGGAGAGCGCTATTTCGAGCGGCAGCTCGCCGACGCCGACCTCGCGCAGAATAACGGCGGCTGGCAGTGGGCGGCCTCGACCGGCACCGATGCGGCGCCGTACTTTCGCATCTTCAACCCGGTGCTGCAAGGGCAGCGCTTCGATCCGGAGGGAGCGTTCGTACGCGCGATGCTGCCCGCGCTGCGCGGCGTGCCGACGAAATACGTACATGCCCCGTGGCAGATGCCGCCGCTCGTGCAGCGCGAATCGGGATGTATCATCGGCGAGGATTATCCCGCGCCGATCGTCGACCGCACGGAGACGAAAACGCGCGTACTCGCCGCTTTCTCAGCGGCATTGGGAAGAGCATGAAGCGGATCGACGTGGTGCGCCGTTTTATAACGTGTCGATGACCGTCAGCGCTTACCCATGACTGTCAGCCCGAGTAGCGCGAAGCGCGTATCGAGGGCCCGCACGGCGTGGCGCTTGCGTCGCGGCACGCCTTTCGCAGCGGCAACTCGGCGTGATATCAGCGCCTTGGCGACGAAGGTGCCGCGCAAATTATCGAAGGGGCTCGGTAACCCGAACCCCTTCTCAACTCATTACGGACGAGTAGCCCCCTAACGAAGTGTCTTGATTTTAGCACGGTAACGACTCCGCATCAA
>JABEUW010000082.1 GCA_013043945.1 Vulcanimicrobiota bacterium
CGGCTACTGGGGGCAGAGCGTCGGCTACTACGGCGACGTCAACTATGGCTGCGGCTACTACGGCCGCGGCTACGACGGCGGCGAGTGGGATGGCGACCGTTTCCGCTACAACAGCTACGTAACGCACGTCGATCGCAACACCATCGGGAATGCGGTCTATTACAACCCGCACGTCTATCGCCGCACACCACAGGAGTCGCGCTCGAGCTTCGTCCAGGTAACGCATGTCGCCGCTCCGCGGAACGCCCGCTACCAGCAGCCGCAACCGCGCTACCAGCCGCAGCGCCGGCAGCCACAGCCGCGCTACCAGCCGCAACGGCAGCAGCCGCAGCCGCGCTACCAGCCGCAACGGCAGCAGCCGCAGCCGCGCTACCAGCCGCAACGGCAGCAGCCACAACCGCGCGGTAACCAGCAGCAGAGCCGCGGCCACGATAAAGGCGGCCACGGGCACGGCAGACCGCCCGCCTAAACACCCCAGCGCAACATTGGCGCGGTCGTCCTTCGGGCGGCCGCACCGATGCTGCGTGAAGCTCCATCGTTTGGGGAAGAATCGGAGGGGTAACTCCCAGATTGAAGGCACCTCTATGAAATCTTCGCGCGCTCTTTTCGTCGCGATCGTCGCTACCGTCGCATTTTTTATGCCTCGGCCGGCATCAGCGATTACGCTGAGCCAAATTATCTCGCTGATCGCGCCGCCGGCTATCCCTTCGTACTCCTACCAGCAGCCCGCGCCGCCGGCACCGAACTCCATGTGGATACCGGGGTACTGGAACTGGAATGGCAGCGCGTACAATTGGGTCGCGGGGCGATGGACATACGCACCGCGTCCGGGGCTTGTGTGGACGCCCTCTTACTGGCAGGCGACACCGGCGGGTTACGTCTATCACTCCGGCTATTGGGGCAACAGCGTCGGCTATTACGGCAATCTCAATTACGGCCACGGATATTTCGGCCGGGGCTACGACGGTGGCAAATGGCAGGGCCAATCCTTCCACTACAACACCTACGTCACCCACGTCGACCAGCATACCGTCCATGCGGTCTACTTCGATCGGAACGTCTATCGACGTTCGCCACAATGGAACCATCAAAGTTTCGTCGGACACATGCATGCGGCGGATCGCGGACACGCGATGCAGACGAATCACGGCGCTCCCCCGGCTAAAGAGTCCGGGCGCGGAAAAGCCTCGAACAAGCACGCGGACAAAAGCGGCAAGGGAAACAGCGGGCACGGCCACGGCAAGCCGCCACGCTAAACGAGAGCTATCTCACAAAAACGCTTATTGATTTGGAATAAAGTGAAAGACCGTGAGCGAATAATCGAGACCGCCGGCGTATATATCGTCGGCGGTCTCTTGTAATACCACCGAGATCGATGCGTCCGGTGAATCCCAGCGCGTACGATGCGTCGACATGACGGTTGCCAATCTCGTCTGGTCGTTCATCCGCTGCACGTAATTTGCGGGAAGATCTTTCGTTATCGACGCACTCACCGCATCGTACGTAAGTGATTTTCCAAAGAGCGTCGGTGAACTGCAGGCCAGCATCCATTTCGAGTCATCGTTATTTTGGTTCGGGTGATAGAGCGCGGCATTGATTTCGCAGCTCGAATACGGCTGTGCGAGGTGAAATAAGGTGGCGTATTTTCCATTGAACGCCGCCCCGAACGCACTGCCATCTTGGTCGGGAACCGGTCGCCCGCGAATGCTCGCAAAATTCGTTGGGGCCGCTTTGAGACCGAGGGCAACCTCGCGCGCGAATGCGCCGAGAAATGCCGTGCGCTGCGCCGGCGTCATGCCGCGCGCGTAAAGGGCGAAGCGATGGTGCGAGGTGATGTAATGCCGTACCGAGATTTCAACGCCGACCGAGGCCGGATGCGAGCCCGAGGCCGCTTCGACGAACGGCGCCGCGACGACGCTGCGGCCGTTCGATGCCGTCCACCTCCAAATCGTCGCGCCGGTGCGTTTATTGAGTGCGCCCACGAGCGTGAAGCCTTTAAGCGAGGGCGAGAGATCCTTCGCCGCGAGGTGAGAGGCGCGGAAGATGCTCGTCGTCGGAGGGAAATACCATACGAAGTGCACCGACCAATACTCTCGTTGCCCCGGTGCGGCGAAGGTATGCCCGATCGTGCCGTGCGGCAGCGCGAGAACGCGCACGCCATACGCGTCGTAGAACTGCGTCGCTTCGGTGCGTTTGCCGCGCAGCGGCGCGAAATTTTTTCCATCGCTGCGACGAGATGCGGCATCGCCCGCTCGAGATAATTTGTCGCCGGGGGGTTCGCCGCCAACGCCGGGAGCACAAAGAACGCGGCGATCGCAGCTATCACGGCAACGCGCAAGCGATTTTTAAGAGCGAGGTACTTCACGGCGGCGCATCTCTTTCGTTCGGTGCGGCCGCCTTCGTCAGAAAGCGGGCGCTCTCTTTTTTTTCGGGCACCGCGCGGCGGCGATTACGAAGCGGTGAGTTTGACCTCGACGGCGATCCCCTGACGCACGCTTGCCGTGACGGTGCAGTAATCCTCGAAGAGCGCGCGGCAGCGCTCGAAACGTTCGCGCTGCTCTTCGGGCACCTCCGCTTGCAGTTCCACCTCGATCGCTCCTATGCGCAGGCGCCCGCGTTCGTTGCGCGTCTTGTGAATCGAAACGTTCGCGCGCAATGCATCGAGCGAGGCATGCGTCTTCCCCACGCAAAACAGCAGGCTCGAGGCCAAGCAACTGCCGACCGCCGCGCCGAGCATCGCATCGGGGCTCGGGCCGCGCTCTTCGCCGAGCGGCGGGCCCTCCTCGGCGAAAAACTCCGGCACGCTCGTTCCCTCGACGCGAACGAGAAATTCGTAGCCTTCGCGCCGCTCCAGGGTCACCTTCGTCGGTTGGGGCTCCTCGTGGCTCGCCATATCGATCTCCTCAATCGGGCGCTGCGAGATCTCGCAGCTCTTACATTCAAACGCGCTCGCTCTCCCGCACTCCTGCACCGCGACGCTCCCTGTGGCAGTGGGAGCAATCGAGCGAGCGGGAGAAGAGCGCCGCATGGCTCCCACTACCCGCCAATATCCCGCGATTCTCGCACGCGGTATCCTCGCCGGCATCGTCGGCGCGATCTTGATCGACGGCTTCCTCTACGTCACTCAAGTGCGCCCGCAAGGCGGCACGATGCTCCAACTCTGGAGTTTCGTCGCCATGGCCGCGATGGGGAAGGGCATCCTCGCTAACCCGCTCGCACCGCTCTATGGCGCGCTCGTCCACCTCCTGGTCTCGCTGGCGTGGGGCGTCGCCTTCGCGTGGGTCGCCGCGTCGCAACCCTATATTGCGAAGCGATGGCTGCCATCGGGGCTCGCTTACGGCGTCGTCGTCTATCTTGCGATGGATGTGGTGATGCTCGCGGCCGGCGTTTTGCAGAACCCCAAGACACCGAACGATCTGATCTTCCAATTACTCGCGCACATGGTGTTCTTCGGCTTACCGATCGCCTGGATCGTCGCGGCGATGACGCCCGCCTCCGCCGACGCGCAAGCCTAGCGTGAACGACGGGCTCGAAATTTCGCTCGCGGCTCTGCGCGCGAATGCCGACGCGTTGCGTGCGCTCGTCGCTCCGACGCATGCGGCGTTCGTGGTGAAAGGCAATGCCTACGGCCACGGAGCGCCGGAGGTTGCCCGCGCCATCGAATCGCACGCGCGCTACCTTTGCGTCTACACCATCGATGAGGCGCTCGCGTTGCGCGCCGCCGGTATCGTTGCGCCGCTGCTCATTCTCGGCCCGGTTCCGGCGGCATCGCTGCGCGCGGCCCTCGAACACGATTGTGAGTTGCCCCTCTGGGACGAACGCGGATATCTTCACGACCTCGCCGCGGCGGCCCGCGCCTGCGGAAAAACGGCACGCGTCCACGTAAAAATCAATACCGGCCTCAACCGCTTCGGCATCGCCGCCGAAGAATGCGATGCGTTGCTCGACGCCGTAGAGAGCGTTCGCAACGTCGAGATCGTCGGGGTCTTCTCGCATCTCGCCGCCGCAGAAGAGATCGACTCGCCGTACACCCAATACCAGCTCGCGCGCTTTACCCTCGCGCGCGAACGCGTGCGTGCGCGCTTTCCGGCGGCACAACAGCATATCGCGGCCTCGGCGGCGGCGATGCTCTGGCCGCAATCGCGGCTCGATATCGCGCGTTTCGGGATCGCGCTCTACGGCCTTTGGCCCTCGGAGCAGACGCAGGCGGCGATGCGTGATTCCGGCCTCTCGCTGCGCCCCGCGCTTTCGTATCGCTCGCAACTCGTCGTCACGCGCGAGATCGAGGCGGGTGAGGCGATCGGCTATGGCTGCACTTTTCACGCTCCGCGCGCGATGCGCATCGGCGTGCTGCCGTTGGGCTACGCCGACGGCATTCCCAGGTTGCTCTCGAACGGCGGCAGTTTTCTGGTCGACGGCGCGCGCTGCGCGATCCTCGGGCGGATCGCGATGAACACGACCGTGCTCGATCTCACCCACGCCTCCGCCGCTGGTGTCGGAGCAGCGGTAACGCTGATCGGGTGCGATGGGAACGAAGAGATCTCTGCCGACGATTGGGCGCGCTGGGCGCAGACGATCTCCTACGAGATCGTGACCCGGTTACCGAGTTCGCTACCACGCACGTTTACCGAACTTTAGCCCCAGCGTAACAAGCAGCCGCTTACGGACGTTTTACGAACGATGCTTCATCCAGCTACACTTGCAATCATCGTCGGAGGCAGCACATTGCGCGAACGCGCAGTCGTCGTTCACCAACGTGCGCTCTTACCAGTGCGCGCTCTTTCTCAGGCACTTGGAAGCCGCGTCGATTATCTCTCGTCGTTACGCGAGATCGACGTGCATCGGCCCGGAGGCACGACGATTCGCCTACGAGTCGGATCGCGCACCGCATGGATCGGCTCGAAGAGCGCAGCGCTCGACGTTGCGCCGCAAATCATCGCCGGGCGAGGCTACGCACCGCTTCGCTTTATCGCCGATGCAATGTCCGTGCACGTTCATTATAGCCCCGCGCAACATGCCGTCTCCGTTTCGAGCGCCGCATCGAAAGCCGGCGCACTCGCTCCGGGAATCAGCGGCTTGGTGCCGGTTCCCTACAGCGCGAATGCAACCGCGTTTCCCGTCGTCGGTGCGAATATCAACGATCCGAAAGTTACCACTTCGGCGATTCGCTTGGTGCTCGACGGCACGGACGTAACGATGCATTCGAAGCGAACCGCACGCGGCATACTTTACCTACCGCGCACGCCGCTACCCAAGGGCAATCACGTAGCCGAGATCTCGCTCGATAACGGAGCGACGATCGCCGAACGCTGGGCCTTTACCACCACCGTCACCGGTGCCGTTTCTACGCCGCAGCCAGCGCAACCGCCGCTTCCGAGCCAGCAAACATTTCCGGAGATTCAATTCTATTCGCTCGACGGAACGACGTTCTCATCGGGAGACTCCGCCGAAGTGGAGATGATCGCCCCAGTCGGCGGATATGCCTACGCGCAG
>JABEUW010000083.1 GCA_013043945.1 Vulcanimicrobiota bacterium
AGAGATGGAGCGACCGCATTGGAAACGTCTCAGGAGCACCTACCTCATCGACTCGACGTACCTCAAAATACGCCGCGATGAGATCGAACTTCCCGACGGCACCGTGCTCCCGGATTATTACATTCGCGAGGCGCGCGGCTTTGCGATCGTGATCGCGCGCACGGCGACACGGCGATTTCTCGCCATCGAGCAGTACCGCTATGCATCCGACGATGTCGGTCTCGAATTCGTTGCCGGGTCGCTCGAAAGCGCCGAAGATCCGCTCCATTGCGCGCGACGTGAATTACGCGAGGAGACCGGATACGAGGCTCCCGAGTGGAGGTTGCTCGGGGAGTTCCGTCCCGATCCGGTGCGATCGACCTCGACGGCCTATCTGTTCTTCGCCGACGGGGCCTATCGCGCCGGCGAGCCCGCACTCGAACCGACCGAACAGATCGAATCGGTCGAGCTGATGCTCGAGGAGCTATTCGGCGCGCTCCGCGACGGCCGCATGCACGCCGGCCCCTCTCTTTCGGCATTTGCAATCGGGATGGCCCACGGGATTTTTTAGCGAGCGAAACGTAGCGCGCGCGCCGCGCGCGCGAGCGACGCGATGCTGCCGAAGGGATAACAATGCGTCGCCGTGGCGGCGACGACGCTCGTCGCGTCGGGACGCGCGCCGTACGCGGCGATCGCCGTGCGGCAATCGTGGGCGAGGACGTCGAGACCGCGCGAGTAGGGGCTCGCCGCCGGAAGAACGATCGCCTCGGGAGCGACGAGAAATGCGGGGACGCTCCGATCCCCTCCGAGCGCGATACTCGGGTGAAGGTGGCCGATCACGTGGCGAACTCCCGATAGGCGCGGCCGATCGCCGTGGTGGAGCAGCATCCCGCCCCGTTCGATCTCCTCAACGCATTCACCGAGGAGTTCGGCTCCGCGCGTGCGCCCCTCGTGATTTCCCGCAACGATCGTCAACGTGCAGATCGCGCGCAGACGGCGTATCGTCGCCGTTACCCGATCCGCGGCGCCCTCGCTCAACCGCGTGCCGTGCACGACATCGCCGAGCAAGATGAGTTCGCGCGCACCGCGCGCCGCACACGCGCGTTCGAGCGCGACGCAGCTTTCCTCGAGACTCCAGAGCGGGAGCGCTCCACCGATCGCTTCTTCGTACGCGAGATGGAGATCGGCGACCACGAGCGATGCGGTCGCTTCGATCCAGAGCAAGCCGCCGGGGAGCGCGTGCGCGCCGCCGCCGAGCGCGACCGAGAGCGCGCGCGGGGCGGCATTCACGGCGCGATCTCCCCGGCAAGATAGGCGAGCAAGCGCTCGTGTAACGCCTCGACCAACTCGCTACGATCGGCGACGGCAACCCGATCGCCGAACGACGACGTAAGGATGCCGAAGCTCATCGGCGATGCCACCGGCGGGTGGATGACGCGCGGCGGAGCGGCGAGCGACGCGCAGTAGGCGCGCGCGCGTTCGGCATCGAGCAGGTCTTCGCAGACGCTTCGAAACGTCTCGCGGACGAGTGGAAAGCGCTCGTCCTCGCGAACGAGGCGATCGAGAATGCGCCCGCTGTTCCAGCGCAACGACGACGCACGCAACGTGCGGCCGTTCGCGCGCCGCAGAACGAGAAGCCCGGTGTTTGCAACGTAGCGAAAATGCGTGCGCAGCAGCGCCGAGCCGAGGAGTCCCTCGCGCAAGTCGCGTTCGAAACCCGACTCCTCGAAAAGCCCTTCCCATCGAGCATCGATAAGGCGCGCGCGCGCCGGAAGCTGCACCATGAACCCGAGATCGTCGGTGAGAATGCTCACCTCGCCGGTAACCAGGCGCGATATGCGCGTCGCCGCCACCCGCGCGAGCGCCTCGTTCGCGCGTCGGCCGATGCCGGTCAGTGCGACCGCGCTCTGAATGCCGTCGAGGATGTAGATTTCGAAGACCGGACGGCGCGGATTCGGCAGCGCGCTCACCGCCCGTTGTTGCTCGAGATAGGCAACCGTCGTTTCGGCGAGACGGGCGTCGAGCGCGTAGCGCCGTTGCAACCATTCCGCCGCCTGCGTGCGTTCGCCGGCCTCCAATCTCCGCTCGACGCCGCCTCGCAATCGATCGATCTCCTCGACGAGCGGCGACGCGATTCCACGGATATGCGAGTTCCATTGCGGCACGGTCGGGCGCCCGCGGTGGCTGCGGGTCGTAATCCCGGTGCGGTCGATCGATTCTACGCGCACCGTACGCCCTTCGAGTACGAAGACGTCACCCACACGCAAGCGGTCGACGAAGTTCTCCTCGAGACGCCCGAACGAGCGCTCACCGGCGATGCGAACCGGGACGCTGCGTTCGTCGGGAATCGTCCCGACGTTCTCAAAAAACGCGGCGCTCGCATCACGCCCTAAACCCCAAATCGCTTCGCCGTCGAACCCGAGCCGTCGCACGTGCGCGGAATCGTCGGCGACGCCGCCGCCGCCGAGATAGTCGGCGCACGCGAGCAGATCCTCGCGCGCCAACGTTCGGTAGGGTGCCGCTCTTCGAGCGATCTGCAACGCCGCATCGATCTCGATACGTCGCTCGGGAACGACGAGCGAGAGCAGCCACTGCGCGAGGACGTCGAGCGGCGCGCGGGGCAGAACGGTCCGCTCGATCGCACCGTCGGCGATGCAGCGGCGCGTCGCTGCAGCTTCGATAATATCGTCGCGATCCTGTGCGAGGACGATGCCGCGAGCGAGGGATCCCGGGCCGTGCCCGGATCGCCCGACGCGTTGTAGCGTCGCAACGACGCCGCGCGCGCCGCCGACGAGGAGGACTTGCTCGATCGCACCGATATCGACGCCGAGTTCGAGCGACGCGGAGCAGACCACCGCGCGCAGCTCGCCGGCGC
>JABEUW010000084.1 GCA_013043945.1 Vulcanimicrobiota bacterium
CGCCTCAGCGATGCAACGCTCTACGTCACCAAGGAGCCCTGCGTGATGTGCGCCGGCGCGCTCATCGCTGCGCGTATCGGCCGCGTGGTCTACGGCGCGCCCGATCCCAAGGGAGGGGCCGATGGTGGAGCCTTCGATATCCTCCGCTCGCCGAAGACGAATCATCGCCCGGAGGTGCGTGCGGGGGTGCTCGAAGCGGAGAGCTCCGAGCAGTTGGTCGCGTTTTTTCGCGGGCGTCGGGAAGGGAATCGCGAGGCGCCGCGGTAGTACGGGCGTCGCACCCGCGTCGCAATATGGAGAGGTGGTCGAGCGGTTGAAGGCACCCGCCTCGAAAGCGGGCAGACGTGATGAGCGTCTCGAGAGTTCGAATCTCTCCCTCTCCGCCATGCACGGAACGCTCTTCGCCCTTTTGGGGCGAGGAGCGTTCCGTTATGCCGCCGCCGGCCGCGCTAAATAGAATCCTTGCACGTAATCGACGCCCTGTGCCGTAACCCAGGCGAGTTCCTCGGGGCGTTCGATCCCCTCGGCGATCACTGCGAGTTTCAACTCCTTCGCAAGCTCGATGAGGCGTTGTGCGAGCGTCGCTTTGAACGGGTCGAGGTGGATCCCGGCGATCAACGCAATATCGAGTTTGACGTAATCCGGGCGAAGGAGACCGAGCATGTTCAGCGAGGAGAAACCCGAGCCGAGGTCGTCGAGCGCGATGGCGAGCCCGCGTTCGCGATAAAAATCGAGCACGCGCAGAAGGTGTTGTACGTCATCCACGCGTTCGCTTTCAACGACCTCCATCACCACGCGATTGAAGGGGATGCCGTTTCGTTCCAACGCGGCGAAGGTGGTCGCTAAACAGGTTACCGGATCGTAGATCGACGATGGAATAAAGTTCAGGAAGAGCTTCCCTGAAAACCCGGCCGCAGCAAAGGTGTCGATGGCGCTCTCGCGCGCGACGCGATCGAGCGCCGGCGCCAAGCCAATCTCCTGGGCGACGCTGAAGAGGTGGCCGATCGGGGCGGTGGAATTCGCTAATCGCAGCAGCGCCTCACGCGCGAAAATTCGCGTTGGGTCCGAGGATTCGAAAATCGGTTGAAAATGCGTGGTGAACGCCCGGCTCGCGATTGCGGTGCCGAGCCAGTCGAACTCGATCCGTCGCTGCAAGACGGCGAACGGCATGCTCTCGAAGGCGCGGTCGACGGTTAGCGGCTCGTCGTCGGCAACGACGAGCGCGTGGAGGCGCTCCGATTCGACCGAGGTAATCGCCACCGCAAGCCTCGCGACGTACGCACGTAATGCATCGGTGTCTCCGCTGACGCGCAACCACGAGCGCTCCACCGTTGCTTCCGGCAGTGCGCGCTCGATTTTCACGCGTAGATGATCGATCTCGGTCCGCAGAAATAACGTGCCGCGCGGAGGAAGCGTCGGCTCGATTGGCTGTCGACAGTCGCAACTCATACTCTTCGCGAACGTTTCGGAGCGAGGCGCGCCGCTCCCCGCATGGTTTTGCGAGCGCGATGGCCAAGCGCGACCGATATGAACGTGCGGCTTGCCTTCCTCTCCTCGTTGCTCGTCGTGTTGCTAGGGGCGGGGAAGCAGGCGCCGCCGCTCGGCTCGGTGCCGTGGCGCTCGGTCGGCCCCGCGATCTCCGGTGGTCGCGCGAGCAGCGTTGTTGGTAGTAACAGCGATCCCATGCTCGTCTTGGTGGGGAGTGCCGGCGGTGGTGTTTGGCGCAGCGACGATGGCGGGCTCCACTTTCGACCGATCTTCGACCGAGAGCCCGTGAGCGCGATCGGCGCGGTGGCGATCGACCCGCGCGACGCCTCGACGATCTGGGTAGGGACCGGTGAGGCAAATCCGCGCAACGATGTGAGCCTCGGCGACGGGCTCTATCGCAGTACCGATGCCGGCGCACGCTGGACTCGTTCGCTCGCGTTGCCGCAGAGTTCGATCTCTTCGATCCTCGTCGACCCTGCGAATCCCGCGCACGTCATCGTCGGCGTTCTCGGCGACCCCTTTGCAGCGACGAACGATCGCGGTATCTACGTGACCGAGAACGACGGAGCGACGTGGCGGCACACGTTTTTTCTCGATGCGCGTACCGGTATCTCCGATATGGCGATGAATCCGAAGAATCCACGCGAAATGCTCGCCGGGGCGTGGACGATGCGTCGGAATGGCTGGAGCCTTCACAGCGGCGGTCCGCTCGATGGGCTCTACCGTTCGATCGACGGCGGTGCGACCTGGCAGCGCGTACAGGCGCCGGGGCTACCGAAGGGGCCGTTGGGGCGCATTGCCGTCGCCTTTGCGCCCTCCAATCCGCAACGAATCTACGCGCTGCTGCAATCGCGCCACGGCCTGCTCTGGCGCTCGAGCGACGGCGGCGCGCGCTGGCGGAACGTCAGTAACGACACGACGATCGACGAGCGTCCATTCTATTTCAGCCATCTCACCGTCGATCCGAAAAATGAGAATCATCTCTGGTCGGCCTCCGTGCACCTCACGGAGAGCACGGACGGTGGATTGCAGTGGCACATTACCGGGCGCGGTACGCATGGCGACCATCACGATATGTGGATATCCGCGGATGGCCTCCGTATCCTCGAAGCGGACGACGGTGGCCTCGCGATGAGCAACGATGGCGGAGAGCGCTGGCTATGGCGAAAAGTTCTGCCGATCGCGCAACTCTACGGCGTCGGCGTGAGCGCCGGCTGGAATTATCGTGCCTGCGTACCGTTGCAAGATAACGGCATCTATTGCGCGCACGTCGCGATGCCCGATCCGAGCGGGCTCTCGGCGAGTGCTTGGCGCAGCGTCGGCGGCGGTGACGGCACGGCAGCCTATCCCGACCCGAACGACTCACAGGTGATTTGGACGACCTCCGCCGGCGGAAATTACGACACGACGTTGCAAACGGTCGATCTTGCAACCGGTGAGACGCGCGATCTCTCGCCCTACGTGCGCGATCAGAATGTCGTTCCGCCCGCCGAGTTGCGCTATCGATTTAATTGGGAGACGCCGTTGGCGTTCGATCCCTTCAACCCACACCGCATCTACACGGCGGGCGACGTGCTCTTTGCAACGACCGATCGCGGGCAGCGTTGGAGCGTGCTGAGCCCCGACCTGACGTTGCACGATCTCGCGCACGAAAAGATGACCGGAGGCTTGACGCTCGATGGTACCGGGGCCGAGACCTCCGATACGATTCTCGCGATCGCTCCTTCGAGGCTGCGGCGCGGCGAGATATGGGTCGGCACGGACGACGGACTCGTGCAACTGACGCACGACGGCGGAAAGCATTGGAAGAACGTGACGCCGCCGGGCGCGATTCCCTTCGGGCGCTTCGCCTCCATCGCGCTCTCGCCGCGCCGGCCCGGGGCGGCCTACGCTATCGAAGACGCGCACATGGTCGGCGACGCGCACCCGTACGTCTTTCGTACGAATGACTATGGAGCGCATTGGCAGCGTATCGATCGCGGTTTACCGATCGAATCGGCTCGATGCATCACCGTCGACCCACGCACGCCCGGGCTTCTCTACCTTGGGATGGAGCGCGGTATCGAAGCATCATGGGATTGGGGCGCTCGGTGGACGAGAATCAACGATGCGATGCCGCCGGTCTCGGTGCGTGCGATCGTCGTACAGCCGCAACGCAACGATCTGCTCGTGGCGACGCACGGCCGTGGCCTCTACATCCTCGACGATGCGTCGGCACTACAGGGACTCGCGCGCGCGCAACGAGCCGGCGCCGCATTCTTTCAACCGCGAACCGCCTATCTGCTCAATGAAAATTCGTGGTGGAACACGCGCGACGATGGTGAATCCGCTCCCTACGGAGCGATCCTGTCATACTATCAATCGGCTCCGAGTGCGGCGGCGCCGCGCATCGAGATCATCGATGCGCGCGGAAGAATCGTTCGTCGTCTCGCGACTCTGCCGAATAAAGCGGGAATCGATCGCGTCATTTGGGATCTCACCGAAGAGCCCCCGGTTCCCTGGAAGAGCGCGCCGAGTTGGAACCGCGGCTACTCCGGCGGTGCTCTGGTTCTGCCGGGAATCTACACGGTGAGGATAACGCTCCAGGGCCGCACGTTCTCGCGCCGGCTCACCGTCGCTGCCGACCCGCGCATGCACGCACCGATCGCTGCCTATCGCGCGGCGCAATCGGCGACGGAGCGCGCGTTCGCGATGCTCTCCTCGATCGACAACGCCCTCAACGCGCTCGACGCCCGTGAGGGAGAGATTCGGTTGCAGCGGGCGAGCGCGCGCCGTTCCGCATTGCTCGCTCGGATCGCGCGCCTGCGCGCGAGCCTCACCTCGAGCCCGCATGCCGACCAGGACGATGATTTCTTGCGCGATCGGATCCGCGAACGCGTGCAAACGGAGATCGGTTCGTTGCAAACCTCGCCGGTCTCGCCGACCGCCGAACAGTTGCGTGAGAACGCCGTCTTAGCGAAGCTGACGGCGCAGCGCGTCGCTGCCGTTACGGCGTGGCTATCGGGCGCGGCGTCCCCATAAGCGCGGGGTCGGGCGCGGTCGATGGAAAGGTAAATTTATCGTATCGCGTCACCGCACGAACGCTAAACGAAAAGCCGAGCGCGTGTTCGGTCGCCGAAAAGACGCCGCGCACGACGACCCAGTAACCATCGATGCTGCGATAGGTGAGCCCGATACGCATGTCGCTCCGACTATCGCTCAGCACGATGTGCTGCGGTAATCCGGTTCTCGGATCGACCCGTACCTCACTTGGGTACATTCCGGTGTCGAGCGGGGTCGGTGCGATGAGCAGATGCAGAGCATCGTTGGTCGAGTCGGGAGCGTAGGCTGGATCGAGAAAGCTGATGTATGGAAGAACGAGGTCGGCATTTGGATCGGGTGCCGGGATGGGGAAAACGATCGGCGTTCCACGTTTGAGGGTAATCGAGATCGCCTTGAGGTTTGCGTAATAGGAAAACGAAAAACTCGAAAACGGATCGAAGTACGGAATGATGGGGAACGCCTCTCCGATGCGCGTAGCACCGTTGGGAAGGTCGTGCATGATCGCATAATTATCGGCGTTACGAACGGCGACGCTACGATCGATCTCCTGAGATCGGCCGAGCGATGGTACGGTGACGCTCGTCCGTTCGCGATAGGTGATATAGGCTGGCGGCCGCGCGCTATACGCCGCTGCCGTGCGGTTTACGAGAAGCGCGAGCGCGAGGTCGGCACCGATCATCGAAGGCCTCTTCGGCAGAGGAGCCACGCCTTCCGGTACCGCACTTCCCAACTCGTGGATAGAGAGGATCGTGTCGCCCTCGACCGTCGCGTCATCGAATGGCGGCGAGCGATTCACCGTCGCCCCGAACTCGGCTTCCAAGAGCACGAAACGCAGGCGCTGATCGAGCGCGAACTCGACGCACTCGGAATCGAGCATCGACGCGCGGCGCAGACCGGTGTCGTCGGCGTCATTCGCGGGGCGCTCGCAGGACGCACGGTCGCATTGCGCGCCGATATGGATGCGCTCCCGATCTCCGAACGAACCGGGCTCCCGTTTGCATCGGAGACTCCCAATGCGATGCATGCGTGCGGTCACGACGCACACGTGGCGATGTTGCTCGGGGCGGCGACGCTGCTACAGGCGCGACGCGCGGAATTACACGGCAACGTCGTCTTACTTTTTCAGCCCGCAGAAGAAGGCCCGGGCGGGGCGGAGCCGATGATCGCCGAGGGCGCACTGGAGAACCCGCGCGTCGATTGTGCGGCAATGCTGCACGTCGACGTGCGTCTGCCGACCGGCACGATCGGCGTTACGCCGGGGCCGGTGAATGCTTCCGCCGATGAGTTTACGCTCCGAATCGTCGGGCGCGGTGGGCACGGTGCCTATCCGCACACCGGCGTCGATGCAATCGTTGCGGCCTCGGCGGTCGTCGGTGCGCTGCAAAGTATCGTATCGCGCGAAATCGATCCGCTTGCGAGTGCGGTCGTAACGATCGGTACGATCGCGGGTGGCTATCGTAACAATGCGCTCGCCGATGAGGTGGTGATGACCGGGACGCTGCGCGCCCACGATCCCGCGATACGCGATTCCTTCGCCGCGCGCGTCGAGCGGATCGCGAGTTCGGTCGCCGAGGGGTACGGTGCACGTGCCGAACTCGAAATGCGCCAGGGCTACCCGCCGGTCGTCAACGATGCGGAGATCGCATGCGGATTCGCACCGATCCTCGCGCGCGATGCCGGGGTCGCCGTCGTCGAGGCAGCGCCGACGATGGGCGGCGAGGATTTCGCCTTTATCGCGCTTGCCGTTCCGGCGCTACAGATGCGCCTCGGCATTAGGAACGAGGGAATCGGTGCGATTCGCTCGGGGCATAGCGCCGAATTCATCCTCGACGAAGCGGCGCTCGCACACGGGGTCGATGCGCTGGTGGCCTTCGTCGGTGCGCTCGGCTCCGAGCAGCTCCCAATCGCGTAAAAACGCAACCCCTAGTATCTGCGACAAAAGCAGGTACTATAAAATGTGTCTGCGAAGCGAGCGCTCATGGACGTCTATCGGAGCGAAGACCTGCCGCGCGGCTGCGCGCACTTCGAGGCCGCCGTCGATCTGCCGGCGATCCCCGAGGAAGCCTTTGCGCTGCTCTGCGCGGTCGAAAAGTGGCCGGCCTGGCTACCCTTGGTGCGCAGCGCGGAACGGCAGGGGGAGGCTCCGCTCGCAGTCGGTGACGAGGTGTTGCTGCGCCTCGGCGAACCGCGCGATGAAGAGCAGCTCTTCGAGGTGCGACGGCTCGTCGGCAATTACTGTTTGACGCTCGTCGGAGCCTACTCCACACGGCGGAGGATCGATTTTCGCCTGGAGCGACAGAGTAACCGGGCTCGGTTACGCATGGCATGGCTCTATCCGACCTATCACGGCGCGATGGGGAGTGCGGTCGATCGTCTGCTCCGCGGACGGGCGGTCGCCGGCATGCTCGAGCGAGCAACCATGCAATTTCGAGGCTTGCTTGAAGCGAGTCTCGTGGCTTAGCAGTCGTTGACCTGGAGTGCCAAAGCCGCTAGAATCGAGCTATGCCGCTCTATGATTACCGATGCTCCGCCTGTGGCGCCGTTCGCGAGGTCCGTCATGGTTTCGACGAGCGCGTGAGCGACCCGTGTGCTGCCTGCGGAGGGGAGCTCGTACGCGTTTTTAATCCGGCGCCGATTCTCTTCAAGGGCTCGGGTTTTTATGTCACCGATTCGCGCCCCTCGAGCGGCACTTCGGAGAGCTCCGGCTCCTCCGAGAGTTCCGGCGCTGCGAGCTCTTCCTCGGAGAGCGCGGCCTGAGCGATCCCCTAGACGGGCGGTTCGCTCGTTCCTGAATCGGGAGGCTCCCACTGCCAGCCCACGCCCGCTCCCGGTGCGCCCGGCGCTCCGGTTTGCGGAGGCGTGGCGAACGGCGGTGGAAAGGGTGCGCCAAAGGCGGGCTGTGGAGTGCCGCCGGGTGTGAAGGCACCGGGCGGGCCGAAGCCGGTCCCTGGAGGCGGTGCAAAACTTGGCGGCGGCACGAACGTCGGCGGTGGCACGAATGTCGGCTCGGGAGGGGCGTACC
>JABEUW010000085.1 GCA_013043945.1 Vulcanimicrobiota bacterium
CACGCACTCGATCGCACGCACATCGGCGGCCTCCGCACGAACCTGCCGCTGCTTCGCTGGATCGCCCAAGATGAAGCCTTCGCGCGCGGCGATACGACGACGAGTTTTCTCGCAGAACGGCTCGACGAATCGCGCTTCGCGCGCGCCGCATTTCCGCGCGAGGTGCAGATACTCGCATTAGCGGCAATGCTTCGCGACGGCGCCCTGCCGTGGCGTATCGCCGGCATCGCGTTACCGGTCGCCCTCGCACGGGGCGACGCTCGCGCGACCCTCCGCATCGATCGCAGCCCCGCGGGCGCGATCGTCCATGGCGATCTCACGGGCCCGCTTCGCATTATCGGCAACGGCGCGACGATGCACGCCGCGGTCGGCGATATCGAAGCGCACGGGCGCGTGCGCCGCGGCGATTGCGGCTACGCAATTCTGTGGGAGGGAATCGAATACGAGGTTGGGCTCGCGCCGGCACCGGAGGTCGAGAGCGCCGGGGGCATCGGCGACGAACGCTCCGGGGCTATTCGCGCACCGATGCCCGGGAAGATTCTGCGCGTTGCCGTCGCCCCCGGCGACCGCGTTGAAGCGCGAACGTTGCTGGTGGTGTTAGAAGCGATGAAGATGGAGCACCGCATCGAAGCTCCCGGCGGCGGAACGGTCGCCGCCGTACACGCCCGCGAAGGCGCGACGGTCGCCGGTGGAACGACGCTCGTGGAGCTCGAGGCCTAGATGGAGCGGCCAAAGCGCGTCACCATCGCCGAGATGGGCCCTCGCGACGGCTTACAGAACGAACACGAACTCGTCCCGACGGCAACGAAGGTCGCGTTCATTGATCTCCTCTCCGAGAGCGGCTTACCGATAATCGAAGCGACCTCGTTCGTGAGCCCGAAAGCGATTCCACAGCTCGCCGACGGGGCGGAGCTCTTTGCCGCGATACACAAGCGCGCCGGCGTTCGTTACCCGGTCCTCGTCCCGAATATGCGTGGCTACGAACGCGCGCGAGCGGTCGGCGTGCGCGAGATCGCGGTCTTTACGGCGGCCTCCGAACGATTTACCGAACGGAATATCCGCATGAGCATCGCCGAGTCGATCGAAACCTTTCGCGAAGTCGTGCGAAATGCAAAGGCCGACGGCCTGCGGGTGCGCGGATATGTCTCCACCGCATTCGGATCGCCGTTCGGCGATGAGGTTCGACCGGGGAAGGTCGTCGAGGTATCCGTCGCACTCGCGAACCTCGGCTGCGACGAACTTTCGATCGGCGATACGATCGGGGTCGGGGTTCCTAGCCAAGTCGAGGAACTCGTTCCGATGCTCGCGCGCCAGATTCCGCTGGAACGACTGGCGATGCACTTTCACGATACGCGCGGCACCGCGTTAGCAAACGTCTACGCCGCGCTGAACTGCGGCGTCTCGATTTTCGATTCCAGCAGCGGCGGCCTCGGCGGCTGCCCCTACGCACCGGGAGCGACCGGGAATCTCGGCACCGAGGATCTGCTCTACTTGCTTCATTCGATGGGTATCGAGACGGGCGTCGATCTCGAGCGCGTGCGCGCGGCCTCCCGTTTCATCGCGCGCGAACTCGGCCACGCGCTTACCAGCAAGGCGTTTACCGCCATGGAGGCTCACGATGCCCTCGCAGCAGGCTAACGAATCTGCGCCACCCGTGACGTTCCGCGTCGGCGTTCTCTACGACGGCACGCTCGCCAAAGCGCGACGAAACGTCGACGTGACGATCGCCGATGGACGCGTTCGCTCCATCGAAGAGGGAGCCGCGGGGAGCGAGCATCTCCGTCGCGTTCCCTGCATGACGCCCGGCCTCACCAACGCACACGTTCATTTGGAAGCGAGCGGTGAAGCGGCATCGCAGGATGCGTGGTCGCGCAGCACGCCCAACGAGCGCGTCATCGCTGCCGTTGCGAATGCGCGAAAATCGCTCTATGCCGGGGTCACGAGCGTCCGCGATCTCGGTTGCTCGGGCGGGAGCGCGATGAGCGTCGCAGCGGCCGTGGCAGCTGGAAAACTCGATGGGCCGCGTATCTCGGCAGCGGGTGCCGTCCTCTGCATGACCGGCGGGCACGGCTGGTTCCTCGGGCGCCAAGTCGATTCTCCGTGGGAAGCGCGCAAGGCGGTCCGCGAACAACTGCTTGCCGGGGCGACGTGCATCAAGTTTATCGCCACCGGCGGCGTGCTGACCCAAGGCGCGGTTCCCGGCTACGCGCAGTTGACGCCGGAGGAGCTCACCGCGGGCATCGATGAGGCGCACCGGCATGGGATGCGCACCGCAGCACACGCGATCGGCACGCTCGGCATCAAAAACGCGTTGCGCGCCGGAATCGACTCGATCGAACACGGGCACATGCTCGACGATGAAGCGATCGAGCTCTTCAAAGCCAACGGCGCGTACCTGGTGCCGACGCTCACCGCACCGACCTGCATCCTCGAACACGCCGACGACGGGAAGCAGCCCGAGTGGGCCTTGCATAAAGCGCGCACGATCGCCGAGCAGATGCAGACGAATATCGCGCGCGCCTACCGCGCCGGCGTAAAAATCGCCGGCGGCTCCGATGCCGGCACGCCCTATAATTTTCACGAACGCTACGCCTACGAAATAGAATTGATGCATCGCCTGCTGGGGATGAGCCCGCAGGAAGCGCTCCATGCCGCGACCGCGGTTGCGAGCGAACTCGTCGGAGTTACGAAGGGAACGTTGGCGCCGGGCGAGCCGGCCGATCTTCTTCTTTTAGAGAGCGATATCGCCGCGAATCTGGCGACGCTCTACCAACCGCTCGCGGTGATGAAGGACGGATCGCTGGTCTTCGACCGTGCCGGATAAATTCGACGATCTGCGCGGCCTGCGCCTGGCGGTACTCGCCCCGCTTTCGTGGCCGGTGCCGCCCCCCGGCTACGGACCCTGGGAGCAAATCTCCTATAATATCGCGGAGGGTATGCGCGCGCGCGGGCTCGACGTTACGCTCTATGCAGCGGGCAACTCGCACTTCGAGGGGCGTTTGCGCAGCGTGGTTCCCATCTCGCTCAACGAAGACCGGGCGCTCGACGGCAACGTTTTCGAAGGCATCCATATCGGCACGCTCTTCGAGGAGGCCGAGCGCTTCGACCTGATCCACAATAATTTCGACTGGAAGCCGATGACCTATGCGTTGGCGCGAACGAGCCCGCCGATGTTGACGACGATCCACGGCTTCTCGCAGCCGCAGATTCTCGCCGCATATTATGCCTGCGCGCATCGAAGTTTTTTTACCTCGATCAGCGACGCCGACCGCGACCCGGGGCTCCGCTATCTCGGCACCACGTACAACGGTATCGACGCGTCGCAGTTCACCTTTCGCGATGCTCCGGGCGACTATCTGCTCTTTATCGGACGCTTCCATCCCGAAAAGGGAACGCATCTCGCAATCGAGATCGCGAAGCGCGCGGGCATACGGATTAAACTCGCCGGCATACCGCACGACGAGCGATACTTCGACGAACTCGTATCGCCGCATATCGACGGCGACGCCGTTGAGTTTCTCGGAGAGGTGCGCGGCGCGCGCCGCGATGAGGTGCTTGGAGGCGCGTTGGCGTTGGTGCACATGACGACGCGCCCGGAGCGTTTCGGGCTCACGTTGGTCGAAGCGATGGCCTGTGGGACGCCGGTCCTCGGTGCACGCATGGGATCGATTCCCGAGATCGTACGTGACGGCATGACCGGAATACTCTGCGACGATCTCGATGCCGCGGTCGCTGCGGTTCCAAACCTCCATCGTATCGACCGCGCACTCTGTCGCAAGCACGTGGAGATGAACTTTAGCGTCGAACGCATGGTCGACCGATATCTCGACGCCTATCGCATCGCGCTACGCGAACGCCTTCCCGGAGCGCCGAGCGCGCTCCAAGCTGCCGCGCGAAAGCACGATTGGTGGGATCGCCCGATGGCGTTTACCGATATTCCCACGCGCCCGTCCTCGCTGCGCTTCGACGAGTAGCCGCGAGGCGAGGTATCGAGCGAGGCGCTACGGCAGCCAGCGAAGGCGACCGTGCGCGCCGCGCGCGCGTTTGATCGCCGCTTCGTCGACCGGCCCATCGACGATCGCGGTCACGTGCCCCATTTTCCGGCGAGCAACGGCGTGATGCTTGCCGTACATGTGGAGCACGATGCTCGGGTCGGCGAGCATTTCCTCGACGCCGCCGAGCGTGTCGCCCTTCCCCGCGCCGAGAATATTCATCATGATCGCATTGGCGAAGAGCCGCGGCGGCGAGAGCGGCAACGCGCAGATCGCGCGCACGTGTTGCTCGTACTGCGAACAGGGCGTCACGTCGATGGTGTAGTGCCCGCTGTTGTGCGGGCGCGGCGCAATTTCGTTCACGAGCAAATCGTTCCGCTCGTTGAAAAAAAATTCGACGCAATAGGTGCCGACGATACCGAGCTTCCTTCCGATCGTCGTCGCCATCTCGGCTGCCCGCGCCGCGAGATCGGCTTTGATGCGTGCCGGGGCGATCGTCATCGAAAGAATGCCGTGGTCGTGAACGTTCTCGGCGACGGGATAGGTCACCACCTGATCCTGTGCGTTTCGAGTAGCGACGACCGAGAGCTCTTTGGTAAAATAAATCATCCGCTCGAAGATCAGCGTAGCGCCCTTTCCGGCCGCAAACGCCGCTTGCGCGGCATCGAGCGTATCGACGCGCCACTGCCCCTTGCCGTCGTATCCGCCGCGAACCGTCTTCATGATCGCCGGAAAACCAACCATCATCGCCGCCTCGGAGAGATC
>JABEUW010000086.1 GCA_013043945.1 Vulcanimicrobiota bacterium
CCGACGCGCAGACCTCGGGTGGCCTGCTGATCGCCGTCGCCGAGCGTGAGGCCGATGCGTTACTCGCGGCGCTCCACGAAAGCGCCCTCCCAGCTGCAGCGCGCATAGGCTCGCTCGTTCGAGGAGCCGGCATCGACGTCGCGTGATGCTCGAGGGGCGTTACCGGAAGGTGAAGCCGAAGCCCAAATAGTGAGGCTTGCTGCCGGCGCTTGCGTTAAATGCGGTGCCGAGTTCGAATGAGAAGATGAGGCGGGGATCGATCACGCGCTGAATGGCGATCGTCCCCGAGCTTTGCGCGCCACCACCAAAGGCCGCAACCGATTGCGTTGCGATTTCGGCGGTGAGGCCGTAGCGTGCGTTGAGATCGTGGCTGAGAGAGAATGCCGCGGTCGGCGTCACGACGTGCGCGAGCCCGTTGTTGCTCTGCGTGTAGGAATAACTGCCGAGCGAGGCGCCGAGAAGCCAGGAGCGCTTCGGCGACCAATTCGCATAGAGGTTGTAGAGCGAGTCGGGGATGATCGCGGTATTAGCGAGTGCCGAGAGCGGTGGGTGCTCTTCACCCGATAGCGAGAAATATGCACCGTGAAATTCGCCGAGGCCAACCTTCCCGCCGACGCCGGCACCGGTCATGAAATAGACGCCGCTGCCGCGAGCCCCGGATTTTGCAACCTCAGAAGGGTAATCGACGAAGGCCTCGATACGCGATGCGAGGCCGTAGCGAATGCGAGCCTCAGGAAATGCTGCGAGAGCGGTGCCGCCAACACGCGATGCATTCTGGTAATACGTCGTCTCCAGAATAAAACGGTGCAGAGTCGCGATGCAGGCGTTGACCTTTCCATGCGTTCGGCTCGCTACAACGCGCAACGTGTGTCCCTTGCAGGCCGTCGCCGGCTGGCTCGCTGTAGCAGCAGCGGCGTGCCCGGTCGTGAAACGAGCGAACGCTAGTAAAAGCACTATGGAAACGCTAAAGCGACGCATCGCCATCAATGACCTCTCGGGACGTGGGAAACCCGCGCAGTATAGCATGCTTGGGGCCGTATGCCTAGGTCATTTGCCCGCTTGTATAGGAGCACGGCAGAGCTCCATCGGGCGGGTGAGGGAGAGCGTCCCTGCGAAGCATCGCTTCAAGGACTCATTTCGCTCGCTCGTTCCCCAGTACCGGGGTACACATTAGGAGGTTTCGTGCGTCGTTTTGCGATGGCAGGTGCGATCGCGCTTGCCCTGGTCGCCGCTTCGTCGGGAGGTTCGGTTCGCGCGCAGATGGCGCCGGGCGCCGGGCCGCAGCCCGCGCCTTACGCGGTCTTTATCAAAGGTGCGAAAGTCCAATCGGGGCTTATTCCGCTGATCAGCAAGGCGGGAATGTACTATTTCGTTCTCTCTCCGAAGCAGATAGGGCGTTCGTTCGTGGAAACCTCAGTTCCATCGACGGGGCTCGGTGGCTTCGGCCCGGCCGCAGGCGAGCCGTACGTTGCCCCTGCGCGTATCTTCGAATTCGATAAAGCCGACGGGAAGATCGCGTTGCGGTGGCCCAATCGCATCGCGCAGACGGTTCCGGGAACGCCGCAGGCGCTCGCCGCGAAGCAGTCGATGCCGGCTTCGGTCGTCGCCGTCGTGCCGATCGTGGCGCGCGATGCCGCAAGCGGCAATATCGTTATTCCCGCGGCGCCCTTCCTCGGCGATATCGCCAACTATTACGCCGTCTTCTCGCAGGCGATCCACAATCCGATGCACGGCTATCACCTCGACCCGTCGCGCACGTTTTTTAGCGCTGCGAAGGCGTTTCCGAAAAACGACGTGTTGCACGTCCGGCAGACGTGGGCGAGTTTCGACCCCAACCTGATCGACAATGCCCCCGATGCACGCAGTATCGAAGTCGGGATGACCTATAACATTTTGCAAGAGCCGAATGACGGATTCGTTCCGCGTATCTACGATCCGCGCGTCGGCTTTTTCAGCATCCCTCGCCTGAATTTCGCGAGCGACGACCACGAAACGCGGAACGTGAACTACATTCTCCGTTGGAACTTCAAACCGAAGATGCCGGGCAAGCCATCGGTCGCTACCCATCCGCTCGTTTTTTCGATCGGTAACGACGTTCCCGTCGCTTACCGATCGACCATTCGGAAGGCGTTGCTCACCTGGAACGATGCCTTTCAAAAGATCGGCATTCTCGATGCCGTGAAGGTACAGCAGCTTCCGGCGAACGCCGACCCGGAGAACCTTTCCTATAACGTCGTGCGTTGGGTCGATACGACGCAACCGCAGTACGGTGCCGAAGCGCTGATCATCGGCGATCCACGCACCGGCGAGGAACTGAACGTCGGTGTCAACGTCGATGCCGTTGAGGGAACCGCCGGGCGGGCCTATCGCTTCCTTATCGCTCCCGCGCGTGGGCTTCCCGATTCTGCTGCCGCCGAGCACAAATTCGTCCTCGAGGCGATTCGCTCGACCGTTCTGCATGAATCCGGGCACGATTTCGGCCTGCAGCACAACTTTATCAGCGCGATGGCCTATACGGCAAAGGACCTACAGAGCAAGGCCTTCACCTCGAAATACGGCATTTCAACTTCGGTGATGGCCTACAATCCGATCAACCTTTGGCCGAAAGGCACGGCGCAGGGCGACTACGAGCAACTCGTTCTCGGGCCATACGATTACCACGCCATTAAATACGGCTATGGCTATATCGGAGCGACGACGCCACAGGCGGAACTCCCGACGCTCGATCGCTGGGCCTCGAAATGGACGAATCCCTACGATCGCTTCGCCTCCGACGAAGATGTCGACTTTGCTTCGGGGCACGCAATCGACCCGCGCGTCTTCCAGTTCATGCTCACCGATCACCCGCTGCATTGGTGCGAAGGGCAGATCGGGATGATGCGCGGGCTCATGAACGCGGTTCTCGCGCGCTTTCCCTCGCCCGGGCATGCCTACGACGAAGCGCGCCTCGCCTTCATCTATCCGTTTACCGACGATCTGCGCTGTTCGCTGATGGCGGCGCATACGATCGGCGGCGAATATCTCTCGCGCTCGCGCCGTACCGACCCGCATGCAACGCTTCCGCTCACTGCGGTGCCGCGCAAGCAGGAAGTGCGTGCCTGGAATCTTCTCGCGAGCGAGCTCTTCGACAATAATGCGTGGCATTTCAATGCCGATGTGTTACGGAGCCTTACCTATTCCGAGGTGAGCTCGTTTACGAACGGAACCTGGGCCTACAATCCCACGCCGCGTCACGACCTGCCGGTGGTGGAGACGGTCAACGCGGCGCAAAATGTTGCGCTGAACGAGGTTTTCGCCCCACTGACGCTCCAGCGGATCGACGACATTCACACGAAGTATCGTGCGAATTCAACGATGAGCTTGAGCGATCTCTTCACCTGGGCGCAGGCGACGATCTTCGGTGATATTGCCGACGGAATCGTCGCGCACGACGGCGTCATCAAACGCAATCTTCAGGTAGCGTTTGCAAAACGGCTGGCGATGATGTGGCTGCATCCGATGCCGGGCACACCGAGCGACGCACAGGCACTCGCACGGGCCGAACTGGTCAACCTCCGCGATGCGACGAGCACCGGGCTCGGCCGCAAAGGGCTCGACGAAATGACGCGGGCTCATCTCGAAGCCTTGCGGGCGCTGGCGAATGCGGCGTTGCGCGGGCACCTCACCGCCGGCGGCGCGCCGACGATGCTCCGCTAGCCGCGTTCGATGCGGGCGGATGGGGGCTGCGCCTAGCGGCGCAGCTCCTGCCCGAGCGGAGCGAATCCGGTCGAGGTCATCGCCGGCGTCCCATGGAGGACGCTTAAACGCAGGCGACGCGCGCGCATATCGAGCGAACGGATCGTCACTTCGACTTTTTCGCCGATAGCGTAGTCGGCGGGATCCGCTTCGCGGTCGGAGATATTGCCGACGATACCCGGGGCGACCTCAACGGCGAGCCGCGGTTCGAGGGCGATCACCGTGCCTTCAATCGTTGCGCCGTTTCGTAGCAGCGCGGCGTTGTCGCGCCAAGGATCGGCGAGCATCGCTTTCCGCGAAGCAGCAATCTTTTTCCCATTCCCTTCGACGCGGAGAATGCGTACGCGCAGTCGTTCGCCGACGCTCACAACGTCGGAGGCTTTGGCAACGCGCTCGAAATCGAGTTCGCTCATAGGGACGAGCGCGTCGACTCCGCCGCCGAGATCGACGAAGGCACCGAAATCGGTGAGGCGCACGACGGTGGCCTCGCACTCCTTGCCGACCTCGAGCGAGGCGATCGTCGCGGTGCGGCTTTCGCGACGCTCTTGCGCGAGTGCGCGCCGACGCGAGACGACGAGACGCTTCCGCGCCTCGTCGACATCGATAATTTTCACCTGGACGCTCGTGCCGACCAACGGGTCGAGAGCTGCTCCGCGCTGTTCGCCGCTCTGGCTCGCCGGTAGGAAGGCGCGATAACCGTCGAGATCGAGGAGCAATCCGCCCTTGACGAGCGATTTCACCCGAGCCTCGCGGCTCTCGCCACTCGCATGTGCCGCCACTAACTTCTCCCAGCGCTCCTGTGCGCGCTGCCGTGCCGCAAGTTGCTCGGGCGTCGGGCCCTTCGGAGTAACGGGCTCGGCGACGGCCGCTTCGGTGACGGGCTCTGCGGTCGCCTCGGTGACGGGCTCGGCGACGGCCGCTTCAGCGACGGGATCTGCGGTCGCCTCGGTGACGGGCTCCACGACCGGCTCAGCGAGCGCCTCAAGCGCGGGAGGAGCTGCTTCGGCCACGAGGCTCTGCGTGGGCGCTTCGAGGGTTGGGTGCTCGTTCATCGGTAGGCTCTCCGCCAAGAATGGCCGCATGAGGCGGCTCGGCATAAAAAACGCCCGTATCGCTTCGGGCGTCGGCAAAGCATCGGCTTTCGCCGCTTGGGTCGCTGGCCCTCCGTGAAAGGCTCCGGCGAGCCCGGCGGGAATCCGAGCCGCCGCATGAAGATCGAAGCGAGAAGGCAGGGTGGAGAGGGGCGCGCGAAGGCGTTCATGGTACTCGGCACCGGTTCCGACGTCGGGAAATCGCTCGTGACTGCCGCGCTCTGCCGCTATCTCGCTCGGCTCGGCATCGCCGTCGCCCCCTTCAAAGCGCAGAATATGTCGCTCAATTCCGCCGTCACTCCCGACGGCAAGGAGATCGGCCGCGCGCAGGCGCTCCAGGCCGAGGCCGCCGGCATCGCTCCGAGCGTCGATATGAATCCGGTGCTCCTCAAGCCGAGCTCGACCGATGGAGCGCAGGTGGTTCTCCACGGGGAGCGCTTTGGAACGGTGCATGCCGCCGACTATCGCGGGCGAAATCGCGAGCGATTCTGGCCGGCGGTGCTCGAATCGTACGAACGCCTCGCCTCTGAGTACGATGCGATCGTGCTCGAAGGCGCCGGCTCCCCTGCGGAGATCAATCTCCGCGAGGGAGATATCGTGAATATGGCGATGGCGCATGCTGCCGATGCCCGCTGTATGCTCGTCGGCGATATCGATCGCGGCGGCGTCTTTGCCGCGATCTACGGAACGCTCGCGTTGCTCGACGATCACGATCGCGCGCGGATCGATGGCTTCACCATCAATAAGTTTCGCGGCGATCGAAGCCTGCTCGAGCCGGGAATCATCGAGATCGAACGGCGCTGCGAACGACGCTGCTTTGGCGTGCTCCCCTATCTTCCGGGGCTGCAACTCGACGAAGAGGACTCACTCGCGCTCGATCGCCGCCGCCTCGGCGCACCGTGGGGCGCGCGTCGCGAGGACGAACGACTCCGGATCGCCGTTCTTTCCTATCCATACCTTTCGAATTTTACCGATTTCGAACCGCTCGCCGCCGAGCCATCGGTCGATCTGCGCTATACCGATCGTTTCGAGGACGTCGCGAACGCCGACCTCGCGATCCTTCCGGGGTCGAAGAACACGATCGCCGATCTGCAATGGCTCCGGGCGCGCCGGCTCGATGAAGCGCTGCGCCATGCCGGACACATTTTGGGGATCTGCGGCGGCATGCAGATGCTGGGCCGACGGATCGAGGATCCACATGCGGTTGAGGCCGGCGGCAAGCACGAAGGGCTCGGCCTGCTCGCGCTCTCAACGACGATGTTGCAGGAGAAAATAACTCGGCAAGTGAGCGGAGCGCACGCCGCGACCGGTGCGCCGATCCGCGGATATGAGATTCACGTCGGCGAGAGTGAGTACGATGCCGCAAGTCTTCCGTTTGCAGAGATTCACGACCTCGGCGCTTCGAATGTGCGGCGCGACGGTGCGCGCTCGGAGGACGGTTTTGTTGCAGGGACTTACATGCACGGGCTCTTCGATGATGATCGCTTTCGGCATGAGTATCTCGGGCGACTGCATGCATCGCTCGGACGCGCTCCCGCGGCGCAGTGGTTTTTCGTGCAACGCGAACGGGAGCGCTCGCTCGATCGTCTCGCAGATATGGTAGCGAGCGAACTCGACCTCACGACGTTTTTTGCGCGGCTCGTGGAACGCAGCCTGTCGCCACAGCGGCTAGGCGGAGGCCTTTGAGGCTCCGAGAAATGTTTCGAGGGCGAGGCGGAGGGTCGTGAGATCCGATTGACCGAGTAGCTTCTCCCAGTGTACGTCGGCACGTTTGGGGCCATTCGAGGTATAATACATCGAGGCGCGGCGAAAACTCGGTTCGAAGATCAAGCCTTTGCGCTGCTCCCCTGCTGTATGCACCAGCTGTAACGAGGCTCCGAAAGCCTCTCGCAGGGTAATACTCAGTGCGCGGAGACGCGCTTCGGAGGTCGGCGCATACATCATACTTTGCATGCCGACCGTGCTCAGTGCGAGTCGCGTTGCGCTCGGTACGGCGCCGGGGCGCTCGCTCGCCAGGATATCGCGCTCCATCGTGATGACCGTCGTGAGCTGCCCCGCCCCGTCGAAGAGCGCTCGAATTTCAATCTCGGTGACACCGGGCCCGTCGAGCCTCGGGACCATCGTGCGCACGGGCTCCTCGGCGAAGCGAGGGTCGCTCGCGATCTTTTCGGCGATCCCGCCCTCCTTGACGAGTTCGAGAAAAAGGTGCCGCCCGCTCTCGGCGGAGGCGTTGTTTTCGTACGCCACCTGAAACTCGTTCG
>JABEUW010000087.1 GCA_013043945.1 Vulcanimicrobiota bacterium
GCGCGCGCCGCCGACGAGGAGGACTTGCTCGATCGCACCGATAACGACGCCGAGTTCGAGCGACGCGGAGCAGACCACCGCGCGCAGCTCGCCGGCGCGTAACCGAGCCTCGGTGCGGTGACGCACGCTTCGCTCCAGCGCGCTGTGGTGAACGCCGATCCGCGCATCCGATTCGCGCGGCGCCGCATCGCCCTCGATCGCTTCGACGCCGCCGCCGTCCCTGCCGTCACCATCGCTGCCGTCGCCGTCGAGTGCGCGCAATTCGTAGGCGATGCGTTCGGTCTGGCTGCGAACGTTGGTAAAGACGAGCGTCGTGCCGGCACGTTCGATCGCCGAATGTGCCGCGCGCGCGATCGTTGCCAAGGGAGCCATCGCCCCGGTAAATGGAGCCCGAATTTCGATCGATATATCGCGCAGCGCCCGCGTATCGACGATCGTGCAATCGCGTTCCGCACCGACGAGATACTCGGCGACGCTCTCGAGCGGCGCGACGGTCGCCGAGAGCCCGATCCGTTGTACCGGCGCGCGGACGATCTCTTCCAGCGATTCGAGTAAGAGACTCAGGTACGCGCCACGCTTGTTCCCCGCAAGCGCGTGCACTTCGTCGAGCACGACGTAGCGCACGTCGCGTAGCGTCGCACGGTAGCTCTCCATTGCGAGCACGATCGCCAACGATTCGGGCGTCGTCATTAAAATGTGCGGCGGACGCGAAAGCATGAGCCTCCGCTCGGCGATCGGCGTATCGCCCGTTCGCACGCCGGTCCGCACGAAGCGGCTGCGAATCCTCCCACGACGTACGCGGTCGCGTTCGGAATCGGGGCGTTCGAGCAGAGCCATCTCGCGGAGCGGACGGCGCACGTTATGCTCCACATCGTAACCCAACGCACGCAGGGGTGAAACGTAGAGCGCCGTCGTGCGCGCGAAGAGTTCGTCGCGATCGCGGCGTTCGGCCAGGTCGGAAAATATCGGTAAAAAGGCCGTCAACGTTTTTCCCGTGCCGGTCGGCGAGCAGATCAGAACGTGACGACCTTCGAGAATCGGCGGTATGCCTTCACGCTGCGGGGCGGTCGCCTCTCCGAGCGTATTTCGGCACCAAGCTGCAACCGCTCCGTGCAGGGATGCGAAGGGCTCTATGGTTTCGCCGATAGCCGATCCGTGGCGCTCGTATCAAAAAAAAACGAGCCGTCGGGGCGGCTTGTTTTTTCATCGGCCCGTATCGAGCGACGAGTATCCCGCACGCTAGGCGAGGGCGTTCACCGACTGGCCGAGGCCGATCGATGCAAATAGGAGCGCGGCCTCGCTCTGGTCGAGATTCTGCGTCGCTTTGAGCAGCGCGACGTTGATGGCCGCACCGACCGAGCCGGAGGCGGCACTTGAGAGAGCAGCGATATCCATGAGACCTCCCGAAACTTTACCTACCTAGTATCGGTAAATCGACGCGAACCTTCAAGCCCCTTCCTGGGAATTCGGTTCTTAAGTCAAGGAGACTCCTCTATGAACCCGACCCTCGCCCTCTACCTGCGCCTGACCGTCGGCATCGCAGCCCTCTTTATCGCCATCATCGTCGCCTTCGCTCTTTTAAAGATAGCGATCGTCGCGGCGATCCTCGCCGGCGTCGTCCTCGGAGCCCTCGTGATCTGGCGCACCCTGAGCCGCTCGGGGCGTCTTCCTACGTTGCGGTAAGCGACCGAACGCTCGCTCGCTTACCGAGCGAGGAGCGAACGGAGGGCCCGCTCCAACCCGGTGGGGTCCTCGAGCATCGGCAAGTGGCCGACTCCCTCAAGCACCACGAGGTCGGCGTTGGGGAACCCCGCTGCGAGATCGCGCGCATCGTCGAGCGAGATCGTCCGATCCTCTGCCCCGGCGACTGCCGTCACCGGCATCGAAAGCTCGGCCGCAATATCGTGCGCGTCGTCGCGCATCGCCATCCCTCGCAACATTGCCGCAAGCCCGGCGGGGGTATTGTTTCGAGCGATTTCGCGCACCGTTTCGACGAGTGCGGCGGAGTCTGCGGCGGCGAGCAATCGCGGCAACATCGTATCGATCGCGATATCGACGTCGTTCTCCGCTTCGACGCGCGACGCGAGTTCGCGGCGCGATCGCGCGATCTCGGGCGTGTCGGCTCCGAGTCGACTGGTGACCAGCGCGAGGCGCGCGACACGCGCGTCGTACATCCGCGCGAACGCAAGCGCGACGTAGCCGCCGAGCGAGTGCCCGACGAACGTGGCGCGTTCGATTCCCAGCGCGTCGAGCATCGCCGCGATATCGCCCGCGAGTTGCTCCATTAAATACGGTCCGGCGGAGAGCCCCGATTCGCCCATGCCGCGCAGGTCGGGAGCGATGACGCGATACTCGCGCGCGAGCGCGCTCGCCGTCGCTTCCCAGATTCGATGCGTCAGCGGGAAGCCGTGGAGCAGCACGACGGCTTCGCCATCCCCTCGAATATCGGCGAACAGTTCGATATCGTCGACGGCGACATGCATGGTCGAGAGAGCCTTTCGGAGCGGGCGAGTGGGCCGCGCAACGAGACGCAGCGGCGAGGGCTCTTCGCTCGGCGATGCGACAAAACTTGCAATAAAATCCTGCATCGAGTATAAGGAGGGCAATAACCCCGGTCGCACGACCGGAGAAAGGACATCGTACAAGAACGATGGCTGTAAAGAAGACCAAGGCC
>JABEUW010000088.1 GCA_013043945.1 Vulcanimicrobiota bacterium
AGATCTCGATGCCGCGCTCGCCGAAGAGGGTGCGGCGGCGGCGCAGCTCGCAACCGCGCAGGCCGACGTTGGGGCGGCACGCGACGGAGTGCGCGCCGCACAAGATCGCGTTGTCGCGGCGCAGGCCGGTATAGCGGGTGCCCAGGGCGGCGTGACGACGGCTCAGGGGAAACTCGCGCAGTCGAGCAATTCGAGCCAAGTCGTCTCGGCGCAGGCGACGCTCGACCTCGCGAAACTCAATCTTCAGTACACGCGCATCTACTCGCCGATCGACGGCTACGTCGGAGAGAAGAGCGCGCAGATCGGCCAGACGGTGAGCGCTGGCATGAACTTAATGACCGTGATCCCATCGAAAGATATCTTCATAACGGCAAACTATAAGGAAACCGCGGTCGGCGCGATTCACGTCGGGCAGGAAGCCGATATTTTTGTGGATGCCTATCCCGGGCACACCTTCCACGGTCACGTGATCTCGATCAACCCGGCATCGCAGAATACCTACGCATTGATCCCGTCGCAGAATGCAACCGGCAACTTCGTAAAAGTGACGCAACGCATTCCGGTGCGTATCTCTATCGACGATCTCAACCCGAAGATGCCGTTGCGACCGGGAATGAGCGTTGAAGCGGACGTAAAGGTTCGCTAGTGGCGGATTCGCGGCAGACGAGCGAGTCGCCGCTCGTCGAGCACGGTTGGCGCCTTGCGGTCATTACCGTTGCGGTGATTACCGCAACGCTCCTAGAGATCGTCGATACGACGATCGTCAATGTGGCGTTGCCGAATATTCAGGGAAACTTCGGAGTCGCCGTCGACCAAGGGGCGTGGATCGTCACCGGCTATATCATCGCCAACGTTATCGTCATTCCAATTACTCCCTGGCTCCAAGGGCGTTTCGGTCGCCGCCAGTACTTCACCGCCTCGATTGTCATTTTTACCGTCGCATCGCTCATGTGCGGGCTCGCCCCATCATTTAGTGCGTTAGTATTCTGGCGCATCGTGCAAGGGCTCGGCGGAGGCGGATTGATTTCGACCTCGCAAGCGATTCTTCGCGATATATTTGGGGTACGCCAGCAAGGGCGCGCTCAGGGTATTTTCGCGATGGGCGTCATCGTCGGGCCCGCGCTCGGGCCCGTCCTCGGCGGATTTATCACCGATAATTTTACGTGGCGTTGGGCGTTCTTTATCAACTTGCCGGTCGGAATTATTGCGGCGACGCTCACGTTGTTGTATATGAGAAATCCCGCGAAGCCTCGTGCGATGGCACTCGATTGGTTCGGTTTAGGACTCCTGGCACTGGGATTGGGATCGATGCAATACGTCCTCGATCAAGGGCAGCAATACGATTGGCTCAGCAATGCCGTGATTCGTACCTTTGCCGGGCTCGCCGTCGTCGGCATCGTTGCGTTCGTTCTCTGGACGTTGCGTTCGCGCAGGCCGGTCGTCGATCTCCACGTGTTGAAAATTCGGCAGGTCGCGGTCGGGAGCGTGTTAGGGGCGGTGCTCGGTATCAGCCTTTACGGATCGATTCTCGTTTTACCGCAGTACTTACAGAACTCGCTCGGCTTTACGGCGACGCTCTCGGGATTGACCATTTTAGTTCGCGCGCTCGCGGTTATGCTCTTTACGCCCCTGACGGCGGCACTTGCAGGCCGCGGAATTATCGACGTGCGCATATCGACGGGAATCGGTTTCGTTCTGCTCGGAATTTCGAATTGGATGCTTGCGGGGGTGACGACGCCGAACTCGCAGTTTGGAACGCTCGTGCTCTCGCTGGTGATTAGCGGCATCGGCCTCTCGCAAATATTCGTACCGCTCTCCATCGCCGTTATAGGCGGCGTCGCCGATAAGGACGTCGCATCGACCTCGGCGTTTTTCAACCTCTCGCGGCAAGTCGGCGGAAGCGTTGCGACGGCGATCTTAGTGACGATTTTGGTGCGCGGCATCACGTACCATCAGGCGCAGATCGCCGGCATCGAGACGCTCGGACGCCCGGCGACCGCTCTCTACCTTCAGCGCGAAGGCGGCGAGCGTTCGACGAAAGCGTTAATAAAGCTCGAAAGCATGGTCGGCGCTCAGGCGCAGGTGCTTGCCTATGCGGATACCTCGCGGTGGGTCGCGATTATGACGATCGGGCTCGCGCCGCTCGTTCTCTTACTTAGAAAGCCGCGGAGCGCCGCGGTGGCAGTGGAATAGGAGTACTGGTGATGTTTCAATCTCTCCGTCGTGCGGCAATCGTGAGTATCTCTGCGGGGATGCTGGCGAACCCACTCTATGCATCGGCCGCGCCGAAGAACGCGCCGGCGATTCCGGTCGTCGCGCGCGGCTATCGCGCCCCGGATCTTCCGACCGTTTCCTCGGAGATCGTCGGTGTCACCGGGCAACCGTTCGTCGGTATTCGCCTCCACGATGCCATTGCGATGGCGCTTCGCAAAAACACCGACCTTGCTATTGCGGGGGAGAATCTCAAGATCGCTCGGTATGCCGTGGTCGCTGCGAAGGGTAATTTCGATCTGCGGTTCCAGGTCGCGCCCTCGGTTGCGCACCTCACCGAGGCGCCGACGAATGCCTTTTTCGCCGGGCCCAATTTTAGCCCGATCGTTCAGAACCAGCAGAAGATCGCGGGAGCGCTGAGCGCGCTCTTGCCGGGTGGTCAGAGCGTGAGCGTCGGGCTCTCGCAAAATAAAACCATCGATAATACCTTTATCAACGCCTTCGATCCGAGTTATGCGACCTCGTTAAACGTGGGCCTCGACCAACCGTTGCTGCGTGGAGCGGGAATAAACCCGGCGAAGGAGCAGCTCGAACTCGCCGTCGTCGGCTCGCGCGCGGCACGCGCTCAAGCGCGTACGCAGGCCGCAGCGACGGTCGCCGCGGTCGAGTCGACCTATTGGCAGCTCGTGGCCGCATGGCGGAGCGTCGCTATCGCGCAGAGCGCGCTGCGCGAAGCGAAATTGCAGGAGGGCAGCGTCAACCGTCTCGTCGCGCGAGGCGCCGCAGCGCCTATCGAACGGACCGAGGCTCAATCGCAGGTCGAGAGTTTCCGCGCATCGCGCGATAGTGCCCTGCAGCAGGTCGCATCGTTGCAGAATGCGCTGAAAGTGCAGATTCTGAGCGAGAGCAACGACCCGATCTGGTTGGCGAATCTCGTTCCCACCTCGCCGGCACGCACGCTCCCGAAGGTCGCGAGCCTCAACGCTCTCGTCGAGCGCGCGTTGCACGATCGCCCGGAGATCGCGCAGAGCGCCGCGACGCAAGAGGAAGCCGCGATCGCCTTGGCAACCGCGAAGAACGGCGTCCTGCCGAAGATCGACTTGAGCCTCGGGTACCAGAGCAATGGGTTTGCCGGCATTCCTACCAACGTCAATCCGTTGGGTTCGGGGCCGGTGACGCCGGTCCCGGGATATTTAGCGGGCTCGATGGCGCAGTCGTATCATAACCTGTGGGGTGGTCGCTTCCCCGTCTACAACGCGCAGCTTACCTACTCTACGACCTTTGGGCATCGCCGTTCGCATGCCGCACTCGAAACGGCACAGGCCAAGGCGCGCATCGCGGCGCTGCAATCGAAAGGCGTTGTGAACGAGATCGTCATCGAAAATCGGAACGCTCTGCAGGCCTATCGTTCTGCGCGCGCTCGCTTAACGGCGACGCGCGCGGCTCGAATCGCGGCGCAAGCGGTCTACCAGTCCGAGGTGCGGAAGTACAAAAACGGCGCTTCGACGACCTTTCTCGTGCTACAGCGTCAGGTTCAGCTCGAACGGGCACGGGGAGCGGAGTTACAGGCGCAGACCGATCTCAATATTGCCGTCGTGGAGATCGATCAAGCGAGCGGTACGATTCTGGAAAAAAATCATGTGAAGCTCGACGCCCTCGGGTCGGGGGTGTTGCCATGATGGAGTCTGGTGCCGCACGTCGACGCATGAGTACGGCGATGCAGCGAAGCATCTCCGAGCGCGTCGCGGTGCTCTACGGGCGCGAGTTGGAGCAATGGAACCGGCGTCGTCCAGTCGAGCTCGTTCAGCCGAGCACGCTGCGATCGACGAACCAGATAAGCTGACCGTCGCTTGGGGCGATCGCCTCAATGGGATAGTGGAGCGGACCGCCCTCACCGCGCGAGACCGCTGCGAAGGCCGTCGCCTTCTCGCTGCCGGCGAGAGCGATCGCAACGGTACGAGCGGCGTTGATCGCCGAAGGCGTGAGCGTGAGGCGCCACTGGCGCTTGCTCTCGGAATAGACCGCACGGACGAGGGCATCGTCATCTGCAAATGGATCGCTACCGGGGAAGAGCGATGCCGTATGACCGTCCGGCCCCATCCCTAACAGAACCAGATCGAAATGCGGCGTCGCGCCGAAGCGATCGCGAATGAGCGCGGCATACTCTGCCGCCGCTACGGCGGGATCGGCTTCGCCGCGCATCCGCAGAATCGCCGACGCACGAAGTGGTACGTGTGCGAGCAACGCCTCGCGAGCCATACGATAGTTGGAGTCGGCATCGGTAGGGGCGACGCATCGTTCGTCGCCAAAAAGAATGCTGACTCGGGTCCAATCGATAGCGTTGCGACGAGGCGCGCGCGCGAGGAGTTCGTATGCGGCGCGTGGAGTCGTCCCTCCGGCGAGAACGAGCGAGGCTTCGCCTTGTCGAGCCTGTGCATCGCCGACGATTGCGACGACAGCGTCGGCGAGGCGCTCGGCGAGGGCTTCGGGATTTGGAGAAACGTCGCGAGTGCCGGTCATTGCGCCGCACCGACGTTCAGTTGCGACGCAACGAGCGCGAGGATTTCACGATAGTGCGGGTCGATGCGCCCCGAGAGCAGCGCCTTTTCGACGAGCGACATCGTATCGAGCGGCACGAAGGGGAGCGAAGAAGCATGGGTCTTCTTCCCGAGAGCGGCGGTAACGTGAGCGCAATGGGTTGGCTCGTCGAACACGAACTCGTACGAACACCCCGTTCCCGCCAAGACGCAGCGCGCGACGCGGCGCACTTGCCCCCTACGAGTGAAGGCGACGGCGCTTCCCTCAAAGCTACGATGGAGCACGCGCCCGAGCCAAGCGCGTAGATAGATGGCCTCCGCGAGCGAGCCTGCGTCGACTTCGAGGCGTTCGATCTCCGACAGTTGTTTGCGATGCGTCGAGTCGTCGAAGTACCCGGCGAGAACTTCCTGGACCGGGCGAATACGCAGGTAGGCGAGGTCGATAGGTGGCCGAGAGCCGAGAGCGTCGGCAAGGTCGATGAATTCGCGTAGGTTTTCCACGTCGCTCGAACTGCCCGAAGAGTCGACGATCGCCGGCAGCGCAAAGCGAGCGAGCTCCTCGAAGAGCTGCTCCACGCCGACGGTCGAGCCGTTCCACCAGAGCACCTCGGGAACGTCGGGTATCGTCAATGCATCGAGCAGCGAGCGAACGGTCTGCGGAGCACAGTCTATTATTCCGAAACGAACGATCTCCGATTGCGAGCCCCCGCCGATTAATGGTTGCACCGAAGCGGTCATCGGGTCGCCGAGCGTCGTTCCGTCGAGTAAGATGATGCGCGTCGGATATTTTCCCGCCACGCCTTCGACGCGTTGGGCGACCCACTCTTCTCGGTCGGGCTCATTATTATAGACGATGAGATTCATCATCGTCGTGCGAGCGAGGCCGTTCCCGCAACGCGCTTCGTCGAGCGATCGTTTGATCTCGGTGACGTTGACGATTGCGCTGCTACCCTCCATCGTTAAATCCGACGCCAGTGGTTCCCGTCATCGTCGGCAAGCACATTGGCCTGCTCCGGGCCCTCGGAGCCCGCGGGGTAATTAGGAAAGCTGAGATCTTGGGTCGTGTTCCAGCGCTCGAGGACCGGCGTGACGATCTCCCAAGCGAGTTCGACGGCGTCCCAACGAGTGAAGAGCGTTTGGTCGCCGCGGATCGCATCGGCGATCAAACGCTCGTATGCGGGGGCCGAGGCGACGCCGAAACCGGTGCCGTAGTTGAAGTCCATCGTCACGGCCCGAATATGGTTCTTCGGTCCCGGAACTTTCGCGTTGAAGCGCAACGAGAGCCCTTCATCCGGCTGAATTTTCATGACGAGAACGTTGGCCTCGATCGCGTCGCTCGCCTCACCGAAAAGGCGGTGCGGAATCGGGGCGAAGGTCACGGCAATTTCGGTCGATTTTCGCGCGAGCCGTTTGCCGCTACGGAGATAGAACGGCACTCCCGACCAGCGCCAGTTATCGATATGGAGTTTCAGCGCCGCGAAGGTCTCGGTATTCGAGGTTGGATTGACGTCGGATTCCTCGCGATATCCGGGAACGCTCACTCCCTCGATCGTTCCGGGCCCGTATTGGCCGCGTGCGGCGAATCGGTCGAGATGCTCTGCGTCGAGGCGGCGCATCGCCGAGAGGACCTTAAATTTTTCGTTGCGGATGGCGTCGGCGCTCGCGGTTGCGGGCGGTTCCATCGCCACTAACGCCAAAAGATTCATCACGTGATTCTGCAGCATATCGCGCAGCGCTCCCGAGCTCTCGTAGTAGCCGCCGCGCTGCTCGACGCCGAGCGTCTCCGCGGAGGTAATTTGTACGGAGCGAATGTACTGGCGATTCCAAATCGGTTCGAAAATGGTATTTGCAAAGCGGAGCGCCATAATATCTTGCACCGTCTCTTTGCCGAGATAGTGATCGATGCGATAGATATGGCGCTCTTCAAAAACACTGTTGATCTCGCGTTGGAGGGCGCGAGCGGTCGCTAAATCGGTTCCAAACGGCTTCTCGACGATAATGCGCGTCCAACCCTTCGGGTTCGACTTCGGGTCGAGCTTCGCCGTCGCAAGCCGTTCGACGATCGTTGGAAAGACCGAGGGCGGGGTCGAGAGGTAGAAGAGGCGATTTCCCGCGGTGCCGAGTTGTTTATCGCTGCGTTCGAGGACGCCGCGTAGGTCGTGAAAATGCGCGTCGTCGTCGAAGTCGGCGGTAATATAGGAAATACGCCGCGCGAATTCGCTCCACATCGACTCCTTCGCCGGCCCCGATCGCGAAAACGAATCGACGCTCTCTTTGCAATACGCGCGAAAGGAATCGTCGGTGAAGGACGAGCGGGAAAAGCCGACGACGGAAAAATTCGCGGGAAGAAGTCCCTCGAGACGCAGGTTGTAAACCGCCGGTAAGAGCATGCGTTTGAAGAGGTCTCCGCTCGCACCGAAGAAGACGATGCTGCAAGGATCTTCAATGCGATCGCTCTCGAGTAAGGCGCGAAGCGGATTCTCGAGTCCCGGCGACGGCTCGGCGGTAACGACGGCTTCAGCCATTCTGCCCTTCGTGTTGTACGGCGTGTCCGCCAAACTGATTGCGTAATGCGGCGATCACCTTCGCACTGAACGACTCGTCCTGTCGCGATGCGAAACGCGCGAGTAAGGAAAGGGTGATGACCGGAGCCGGAACGTTCTCATCGATTGCCGCCTGAACGGTCCAGCGCCCTTCACCGGTATCGTCGACGTAGCCGCGGATGCCTTCGAGTTTTGCATCGTCGGTAAACGCGAGGACCGCGAGTTCCAATAGCCAGGAGCGGACGACGCTACCGTGCGACCAAATAGAGGCGAGTTGCTTGAGATCGAACGGGAACGGCGACTTTTCGAGAATTTCGAATCCTTCGCCATAGGCCTGCAGCATGCCGTATTCGATGCCGTTGTGAACCATCTTTGAAAAATGCCCGGCACCGGCGGGCCCGACGTGTGCGTAGCCGCCGATCGGCGCGAGGCTGGTAAAGATCGGTTCGCAGCGTCGAACGGCGTCGTCGTCGCCCCCGACCATCAGACAATATCCCTCTCGTAGGCCCCATACCCCTCCGCTGGTGCCGGCATCGACTAAGGATACACCGCGGGCCTTCGCACGTTCGTAGGCGGCGAGCCCGTCCTTGTAGTTGGTATTACCACCGTCGACGATAATATCGCCACGTTCGAGCAACGCGAGCAAATCGTCGATCGTTTGGTCGGTCGGTGCGCCCGAAGGGACCATGATCCAGATAACGCGCGGTCGATCGGTTATACCGCTAACGAGTTCGGCGAGCGATCCCGCCCCGGTCGCTCCCCCCTGCGCACAGGCCGCGACCGCGGCGGTGCTGCGATCGTAGGCGACGACCCGATGCCCGTGCTGGAGCAAACGCGTCACCATGTTTGCGCCCATTTTCCCTAAGCCTACCATTCCAATTTGCACGCGTGAGCTCTCTTTCTCGATCGACCGTTGAAGTCGCTATTTTGCTGTTGATGCGGATAATGAAGCGTCGACGCTCGCTTCGAACTGCTGTAATGCGGGATCGATAGCGCCGTTGAGATGAACGCGCGCGCCGCGGCGGGCGCGTTTGTCGAGCGACTGCAGATCGCCGAGTGCTTGCGCGGCGAGCAGCGTGCGGAAGGTGACGTTCATACCTGGAATCGGCCGATCTTCAGGTTCATCGGCAACGATTTGTAGGAAGAACGCGCTCGATGGGCCGCCTTTGTGAAGCTGTCCCGTCGAATGGAGGAAGCGCGGCCCGAAGCCGACCGTCGTCGCAACGCGGAGCGCGTCGCGAATCGCCACGCGGAGCGCGTCGAGCCTCTCGATATGCTTGGCGTCGCGCTCGAGATATGCCGTAATGGCGACGTAGTCGCCCGGACGTATCTGCCCGAGGAGTGCGCGTAACGCCGACGGCGCATCGGTTCCGGAGATGCCCGCGCTCCCCGCGAGCAACGTGAGGTCGAAGCTCTCGCTGCGGACGTTCGGTGCGGGAAGATCGATGCGGCCGCTCTGGGCGTAGCTTGCTAGGAGGCTCTTCGTATTGTCCTTCGATTCTTGAACGTTTGGTTGATCGAAGGCGTCGATCGCGAGAAGCGCACCGACGGTCGCCGTCGCGATCTCCCAAAGGTAGAATTGTTCGCCGATATCGTAGAGATCGTTCATCGCCAATCGTACGACCGGGTGCCCCGCACTCTCGAGCGCAGCGAGCCGGGCGAGATCTTCGGCGCTCGGATCCGGCAACGTATCGCCGACGTAGACGAAGAGGCGATCGTTTCCGTACGCCTCGGGCGCGCCGAGGGCTTCGCCTTCGATTGGAATGACGCCGCGACCAAGTTTGCCGGTCGATTCGGCGATGAGCTGCTCGCACCACGTTCCAAACGTAGCGATTGCGGGGTGGCAAACGATGGTCAGTTTATCGCGGCCGGCGAGCGCGAGGGCGCCGATGGTCGCACCGAAATGAACGCCGGGTGCGACGCGCGGATCGACAACGCGGTCGTTGGCGTGCATCGCGCCGAGCGCGCGATCGAGCAGGAGGGGCACGTTCAGCCCGGAGAGAGCGGCGGGGAGCATACCGAAGTACGAGAGCGCCGAGTAGCGCCCGCCGATATTCGGATCGTTGAGATAGATCGCGAGGAAATCGTGCTGCTTTGCGACGCTCTCCATACTCGTTCCGGCGTCGGTAATAGCGACGAAATGCGAACCCGCTTTCGCGGCGCCGACCAGCTTGGTGATTTTTTCGTGGAAGTAGGCAAAGTATGCATTCGGCTCGGTGGTGGAGCCGCTCTTGCTCGCAACGATAAAGAGTGTCTGCGTGAGATCGAGCGCCCCTTCGAGCGCGATAATCTGTGCCGGGTCGGTCGAATCGAGGACGTGTAGCTCCGGAAAGCCCGACGTCTTTCCGAAGGTCGCGCGCAAGACGTCGGGGGCGAGCGAACTTCCACCCATTCCGAGCACGACGACGTGCGAAAATCGGCGCCGAACCTCTCCGGCAAATGCCGCAAGGTTCGGCGTCGACTCGAGCAGGTGCTGCGGAATATCGAGCCAGCCTAATGCATGCTTGATAATCTCGGCGTGCTCGGGTGCCTCAGACCAGAGCGTCGGGTCTTTCGCCCAAAGCCGTTTGAGAAACTCCGCATCGTTCATTTTCTCGACCGCGAGATCGACGTGCGGACGAAGATCGCCGAGCGAGGTAACGACGCGCTCCTTCGATTCGGCGAGCATTTTCTGTTTATAGACGATCGCACCGAGCAGGGCCGCATAGGAATCGGAGAAGAGCGAGACGCCTTCAACTTGCAAGGCGTGGGTAACGTCGAAGAGCGAGATGCCGACCTCGCGTAGGCGCTCCATCACGCCGTGTGCTTCATCGAGCCCTTCGAGCACGCTCCCGGCGTGCGGGTGCCCATGGTCGAGCAAGGCGTCGAGCGTCGCCGGCGGCATGGTGTTGACCGTGTGCTCGCCGACGACGGTTTCGACGTACATCAGGTCGGGATATTGTGGGTTCTTCGTCGACGTGCTCGCCCAGAGCGGGCGTTGCACGCGGGCGCCGGCGGCCTTGGCCTTCGCAAAGGGGGCGCCGAAGAAAATCTCTTCGAATTTTTGGTAGGTAAGCTTCAGGTTGGCGATGCCAGCTTTCCCGAGCATATTCTCGAGCCGCTCGCCCTTATCGATGCGTGCCTGGATGAGTTTATCGATCGCCGAGTCGATACGACTGACGAAAACGCTGTTGACCGAGGCGATGGAATCGACCGCTAGGCCGGCGGCGATGCGACGCTCGATTCCGCGTACGTAGGCCATCGCCGTTTTTTCGTACATTTCGATGGCGAAAATCAAGGTGACGTTGATATTGATACCGGAGAAGATGCACTCTTCGATCGCGGCGATGCCTTCGTTGGTTCCGGGAATCTTCACCATCAGGTTCGGGCGGTCGACGCGTTTCCAGAGGCTCTTCGCCATCGCGATCGTCCCGGCCGTGTCGCGCGCGAGTAACGGCGAGACTTCGAGACTGACGAAGCCGTCGCCGCCCTTCGATGCGGAATAGACGCCCGAGAACTCATCGCAGGCGTTGCGAATATCGGCGATCGCGAGATCCCAAAAGAGCGCATCGGCGTCGCGTTCGCTGCCGAGAAGCGAGCGTAACTGCTCGTCGTAATCGTTGCCTGCCCCGATCGCCTTTTCAAAGATCGTCGGGTTGCTCGTCATGCCGCGAAGGCCGTTCTCGATGAGGCGTTTCAGTTCGCCCGAAGCAAACATCGAACGACGCAGGTTATCCAACCAGACGCTCTGTCCGCATGCAAGAAGCTGTTCTATGGGGTTGGGCACGGGTTACCTCCTCAGCGATTCAAAGCGTTGCCGAGCGCGCTCGGCGAGATGGGCGGGAGTGAATTGTAGTTCGGCGATGGCATCGGCCATCGGTGCCGAGAGTCCGAAGCGGTCGATCCCGAACGCAAAACCATCGAGCCCGACGTAGCGTTCCCAGCCGAGCGTGGCGGCGGCCTCGACGCTGACGCGCTCGCGCACGTTCGAGGGAAGCACGCTTTCGCGATAGCTCTCCGGCTGCGCGTCGAAGAGCTCCCACGACGGCATCGAGACGACGCGGATGCGCTTGCCTTCGGCGCTGAGCAGCGCGGCGGCATCGCGAGCGAGCGCTACTTCAGAACCAGTGGCGATAAAAATGCACTCCGGCTTCCCTTCGCAATCGATCAACGTATAGGCGCCGCGTTCGACGGGTGCGGCGCGCTTGCCGAGGAATGGAACCTTTTGTCGCGTGAGCACGAAGATCCACGGGCGTCCGCGATCGGCGAGCGCCGATTCCCACGCGTTGCGCACTTCGAGCGCGTCGGCGGGGCGAACGACGACCGCATTCGGGAGTGCGCGGAGACTCGCAAGCTGCTCGATCGGCTGATGGGTCGGGCCATCCTCGCCGAGCAAGAACGAATCGTGGGTGAAGATGAAGAATGCGTGGAGGTGCGAGAGCGCACTCAGGCGCACCGCTGGTTTGCAGTAATCGAGGAAATTAAAGAACGTCGCGGCGAAGGGCAAGAGGCCGCCGTGCAGGGCGATGCCGTTGACGATCGCCGCCATCGCGTGCTCGCGCACCCCGAAATGAATATTCCGCCCCGCGTAGCTCGTCGGCTGAAAATCCCCAAGGCCCTTGAGATAGGTCTTCGTCGACGGATCGAGATCGGCGGAGCCGCCGATGAGTTCGGGAAGTACGGCAGCGACGGCATTCATCACGATGCCGCCGGCGTCGCGCGTCGCGATCGCGCCGTTGCTCTCGTCGAACTCTGGGAAGGGAATACGCGCCGGTAATTCCCCGCGCAGCGAGCGCTCGAGCTGCGCGCTCGCCTCGGGATGTGCGCCTTTCCATTTCTCGTAGCGTGCCTTCCAGTCGGCGTGCATCTGCGAGCCACGCTCGCCACATGCGCGAAAGAATGCCAACGCTTCATCGGGTACGTAGAACGGCGGAGCGAGCGGCCACCCAAGGCGCTCTTTCGTTTTTGCGACGTTCTCCGCGCCGAGCGGCTCGCCGTGGGCTTTGAATGAATCTTGGAGCGGCGATCCGTAGCCGATATGCGTGCGCACGCAGACGAGCGACGGACGGTCTTCGACGGACTTCGCGGCGGAGATCGCCGCGTCGATCGCTTCGACATCGTTTCCGTGCGCGATATCGACGAATTGCACGTGCCAACCACAGGCTTCGAAGCGTGCGATATGGTCGTCGGTGAAGGTGATCTCCGTCGGACCGGCGAGCGAGACGCGGTTGTCGTCGTAGAGCACGATCAAGCGGCCGAGTTGCAGATGCCCTGCAAGCGAGATCGCCTCCTGGCTGATCCCTTCCATGAGGTCGCCGTCGCCGACGATGGCGTAGGTGTGATGTTCGCTGATGCGCTCGCTGCGATTATAGGTCGCCGCGAGATGGGCTTGGGCGATGGCGATACCGACGGCGTTGGCGATCCCTTGCCCCAACGGCCCGGTCGTTGCCTCGACGCCGGGCGTATGCCCGACCTCCGGGTGTCCGGGCGTCTTGCTGCCGCGTTGACGGAATGATTCGATATCGGCGAGCGAGAGATCGTAGCCGGTGAGATAGAGGAGCGCGTAGAGCAGCATCGACCCGTGACCCGCTGACAGGACGAAGC
>JABEUW010000012.1 GCA_013043945.1 Vulcanimicrobiota bacterium
CGTCGGGCTCTTCGTTGCGGCGATCTGCGGCTATATGGCCGGCTTGATCGGTTCGTCGAATAGTCCGGTCTCGGGGCTCGCGATCCTCGCGGTGCTGGGCATCGCCTCGATCGCCGTCCTCTTCGGGCACGCGCACCCGACGCTCGAACAACCGTTACTTGCCTTCGCACTCTTCGTCACCACGGTCGTGATCTCAGTCGCGACGATCGCCAACGACAACCTTCAAGATCTCAAGACGGGGCAGCTCGTCGATGCGACACCGTGGGAGCAGCAGGTCGCACTCGTGATCGGCGTGATCGTCGGCGCGGCGGTCATCCCGCCGATTCTCGATTTGTTGGCGCGTGGATACGGATTTATGGGCGCGGCAAATCTGCACGTCGCACCGGGCTCGCACCCATTACCCGCTCCGCAGGCGATGCTCATCACCGCGTTGGCGAAGGGCGTGCTCGGCGGGAACCTCGATTGGTCGCTCATCGGCATCGGTGGGTTGATCGGCGCGGTCGTCGTCGCGATCGATGAAGTTCTCCGCGCGACCGGTCGCGGAAAGCTTCCGCCGCTCGCCGTTGGGCTCGGCATCTATCTTCCAACCTCGACGACCGCGCCGGTGGTGATCGGCGCATTGCTCGGCTATTGGTACGAACGTCGCTTACGCGGAGAAGCGTTCGCCGATCTCGGAAAGCGCTTAGGAGTCTTACTCGCATCGGGGCTCATCGTCGGCGAGAGCCTCTTCGGCGTGCTCTTAGCGGGATTGATCGTCGCGAGCAACCGCGGCACGCCGCTCGCGCTGGTGGGGGATGCCTTCGCCGGGCCTTCGCAGATCATCGGAACGCTCGCATTCGTCGCGACGGTCGGCGGGCTCTATACCTGGATGCATCGCATGGCGCGGCGAGCGCACGGCACATGAGTGCGCTCGACGTTCTCGGCCTCACCGCGGGAACGCTCACGACGATCTCGTTCATGCCGCAGATGCTGCGCATCCTCAAACGGCGTAGCGCCGACGACCTCTCCTATGGCGCGCTCGCGTTTTTTATTATCGGGATCTCGCTCTGGGTATGGTACGGCATCGCGCTGCATTCGATGCCGATTCTGCTTACCAACGCGGTGACGCTCGCATTGAATTTTTCGATTCTCGTCTTGAAAATCACCCACGACCGGCGTCGTGTCTCGGAATGAATCGCAGCGCGAGCCCATCGATGCAGTAGCGTAGCCCGGTCGGCTGCGGCCCGTCGTGGAAGCGGTGCCCGAGATGGCCGCCGCAGCGCGAACAATGGACCTCGGTGCGAACCTCGCCGAGAAGTTGGTAATCTTTCTGAAAGCGCACCGCGCCGGGGAGGACGTTCCAGAACGACGGCCAGCCCTCGCCCGCGTGGTATTTCGTCGTCGAACTGAACGCCGCTTGATTGCAGCCCGCGCACAGGTAGGTGCCGACGGCGAACTCTTTATCGAGCGGGCTCGAGTAGGGCGCCTCGGTGCCGCCCTCGCGCAATATCGCGTAGCGCGCCGGACCGAGTTTGCGGAGCCACGCTGCGGGGCTCATGGCGACGGCATAGCGCTCGGCGGCGTGCGCGAGTTTCACGCTCGACGCGGTGGTGAGGAGCGCCGCCGCGCCGACGAGCATCTGTACGCGCGTCATGGCGCGGGAACGTGGCAGGCGATCGCGTTTCGTTCGAAATAGCGTTGGTGGTAGGCTTCGGCGGGCCAGAACCTCGTTGCATCGACGATCTCCGTCGCGATCGGTTTCGCGAAGGAGGCTTGAGCGGCGTTCTTCGAGGCTTCGGCGATGCGACGTTGCTCGGGTGAGAGGACGAAGATCGCGGAGCGATATTGCGAACCGATATCGGGGCCCTGCCGGTTCACTTGCGTCGGGTCGTGCATGCGCCAGAAATAGGCGACGAGTGCGTCGTAGCTCACCTTCTCCGGGTCGAACGTGACTTCGACCGCCTCTGCATGCCCCGTGCCATGCGCGCAGACCTCACGGTAGCTCGGGTTCTCGCTCTTTCCGCCGGTGTACCCACTGGTGACATCGAGAACGCCCGGTACCTGAAGAAAGCCGGCCTCGACCCCCCAGAAACAGCCCGCTGCAAAAATCGCTTTTTCACTCATATCAGCGAGTATAACGCGGCACGGCAGCGCTTGGATTCGACGCTTGTTGCTTCGGAGTGGCGCCTCCGCTCAGGGTGCCGTCGCAATCGCGCGCAGGATCGCTCCTCGCACCGCATCGAGTCGCTTCATTGCGCCGGGCCCGCGATCCATCCAATCGTTGACGAGCAGGGCAAACGTGACCGTGCCGTGCCGTTCGGTCTGGAGGTAGCCCGCGAGCGTGCGCACGTGGTTGACGCTCCCGGTCTTCGCGTCGATCTTTCCGCGGAGGATCGGATCGCGAAAGCGATCCTTCAGCGTGCCGCGCACCCCCGAGAGCGGGAGTGCCGCCTCGACGATCGCCTTTCGTTGCGGGGCGCGGTCGTATTGCAAGATGCGTACGAGCGCCCGCGGGGTGATGCGGTCGTACGCGGAGAGCCCCGAGCCATCGACGATGGTGAGCGTTTTTGGATCGATGC
>JABEUW010000089.1 GCA_013043945.1 Vulcanimicrobiota bacterium
CATCTCAAAACGCTCTCCTCGCGACTTCGCGCGCGTCTCGACATCAGTCTTCGCTACGGCGAAGCCGCATGGGCGTTGGGAGTGCTCGCGGCGGCCGCAGCTCTTGCCGGAACGTGGGAGCCGCGCGCGTTTCCCGCCGCGATCGTTCTCGCGATCCTCGGTTGGTTATCGATGACGATTCTCGGCTACTCGTACAAAATCGTCGGGTTTCTTACCTGGCAGGGCGCCAAAACGCGCATGCCGACCGCACGGTTGCCCGCCCTCGGAAGCGCCGTCGATCTCCCGCTCGCCTACGCGGCGTTAGGGCTGATGACGACCGGCGCCCTCGTCGCCGCTGCATGCACGTTCGTCGAATCGTCGCTCGCTCGCGTGGGCTACGATATCTATGCGCTTGGAGGCATCGCGGCGGTCGTTGCGATCGCACGGCTCGCCGCCCGATACCTTTTCGCATCGGAGGGCGCACGTGGATAACCAGAAACGCATCGTACGTCTCGACAACCGCGGCCTCGCTCCACCCGAACCGATGATGCGCATCCTCACGACGATCGAGGATTTCGATCGCGACGCGATCCTCGTTGCGAATATGGACCGTGAACCGATTTTTCTCTTCGCCGAGCTCCACGACCGCGGCTTTGCCTACAGCTGCGATCCCGAGATCGGTGGAGGCTATCTGCTGAAAGTGTACCGAGAATGAATGAAGATCTTCGGCGGAGCGTCGAGTCGGCGCTCGCCACCGTCAACGACCCCGAACTCGGGATCGACATCGTTTCATTGGGGCTCATTTATGAAATCGAAGCCGACCACAAAGGTGCGGTGACGATTCTGATGACGATGACCACGCCGGGTTGCCCGATGCACGAAACGATCGTTGCCGACGTCGAGCGCACGATCCGTGCGATTCCCGAGGTAACCGATCTACGCGTCACCGTCACGTTCTCACCGGAATGGACGCCGGAACGCCTCAAACCACAAGCGCGCTTTCTCTTAGGGAGATAACCGAGCGATGATCCGCAATCAGTACCGCGAACGTTGGGCGGAATGGTTGCCCTCCGCCCTTCGAGCGCTCGCGAACGATCCTCCGGATTTCCCTGCGGTGATGCCCGCATTCCCGCTCCCGGAGATCGATCGCCATGCGTTTACTCGACCGAATAACGATCTTCGCGTCGCGCTGATCACCTCGTCGGGGGCGTACGATACGAAAATGCAGGCCCCGTTCGCATCCGGATCGATTATCGGTGACGCAAGCTATCGCGCCTTCGATATCGACCTGCCCACCGAACATATCGACGACATATCGACCATCGTGATCGGAACGATGCCGAAGTTGCTGGAGACTCTCCCTCGCGCTCTCGTGACGCCTTACGGCGACGCACCAATAGGACCGCCCGGAAATGAAGTGCTACACCTCCAGGTAATCTCGCAGGCGATAGGCATATTAAGAGGTGCGACGCAAAGGACAGCGCCGACGCTCGTCGATAATCGGCTGAGTTCCTAGCGCGTCATTGACCTAGGTTCACGAATTTGCTCGGTCTCGTACGCTACAGTCAATTATTGTAAACACCATCGCGTGCAAATATGCGCAAAGGGAGAGAGCACGACATGAACGACCTCGCCGAACTCGATATTCGAACGATCCCACCGGCCCACAAGCACCCCACGATCCACGCGCGCCTCGAGACGTTAGCCTCCGGTGACGCCCTCACCCTGCTCAACGACCACGACCCTCGCCCATTGCGGTTCGAACTCGAACACGACCATCCGGGAGTGTTTGCCTTCGAGTACCTTGAAAGCGGCCCCGAGGTGTGGCGCGTTCTCATTCGGCGTATGTAAGGCAAAGCCGCTCCGGGCCATTTTTAGTCGTTGAGGCGAGCGGTATACCCGACGCGGCGAATCGTTCGAATGAGCGGGCGATCGCTGCGGTCAGCAAGTTTTGTGCGGAGATATGAAATATAGGTTTCGACGACGTTCGGCTCGACGGCGGCGTCACTCCCCCAGACGCGATCGAGCAGTTGCTCCCGTGTGAACACGCGCCCGGGTTCGCGTAGAAGCGCGACGAGCAGGTCGAATTCGCGCGCTGTTAGTCCGATCCGCTTTCCGGCGCGTTGCACTTCGCGCTTGGCCACATCGACGCCAATATCGTCGAAACGGATGAAATCGCGTTGCACGAGCTGCGGACGGCGCAACTGCGCGCGCAACCGTGCTGCCACCTCGCCCAGATGAAACGGCTTTGCGACGTAATCGTCGGCGCCGGCGGTTAGTGCTGCAATTTTGTCCTGGGCGTCGCTGCGCGCGGAGAGCATGACGATCGGCGCTTCGGTGTGGCGGCGGAGCAACGGAACCAGCGAGACCCCGTCGATTTTCGGCATCATGATGTCGAGCAGAATAATATCGGGCTGAAGGCCTCGTACGACCGCGAGCGCCTCGACCCCATCGGCGACGCAGGTGACCGCAAAGTCGTATTGCACGAGGCCGATTTCGAGCATCTCGCGCATATTGCGTTCGTCGTCGATTACCAGCACGGTTGCTTTACCGAGTACTTCCACTGAGCTCCTCGTCGGCGATAGGAAATGAGAGCGTGAAGACCGTTCGCCCCGGCGCAGATTCAAGATCGACCCGCCCGCTCCAGCGTTCGACCACGCGTTTGACGATCGCGAGGCCTAACCCGAGCCCTTCAGGCTTGGCGCTCGGGCTCCCGCGTTGGAAGCGCTCGAAGATGCCGGCTTGCTCCTCCAGAGGGATCCCCGGCCCACGATCGATCACACGCACCTGCGCGAACGCACCTCGCACGCTGCACTGTATTTCGATCGGCGAATCGGGAGCGTAGCGAATCGCATTCTCGACAAGGTTGCCGAGTGCGTCGAACAAATCGTCGGCGTCGATGACGATGCGCACGCCGGGGTCCCCCGCCGCGGGCAGCGATCGGTGCGGATAGCGTCGCTGAATCGTCTCGATGATATCGACGCACGCCTTTGTGAGATCGAGTAGGCGCGGGATGCTCGCGCTCGATTCCAAGCGCGCGAGCGTTAACATTTTCTCGACGAGGTGGCGCATGCGCGCCGTTTCGGCTTGCAGGCCGGAAATAAGCCGCGGATCGAGGGAGGCGGCTTCCTTGGCATCGCTGAGGATGTCGATATATCCCGATACGACGGTGAGCGGCGTTCGTAATTCGTGCCCCGCCTCGGCGAGAAAGCGTTGATATTTTTCGGCTTCGTCGCGTTGTGCGTCGGCTCGAACGATCAATGCACGGCGTTCTTCGCGTGCGATCTCACTCGCTCGCATGAATCCCGCCGTTAGTACGAGGGCAATAACGAGGAGCACGGCCGCAACGTCTCCGAGAAGAAAGCGCGCGAGCGCGGGCCCAGCCGGAGCGATGGTAACGAATACGCCGGCTCTGCCGACCGTCGTGGGGCGAATATGTGCGATAGCGAGCGCCAGATTCAGAATCGGCGATGAGCCGCGCCGACGCCGTGCTCCGGCAGCGCCCGGCGGTGGGCCTGCGGGCAGTCTACGCACGTCGAGACGGCGGCCCATTGCATCGATGATGCTGCCCTCACGACGATCGACGACAATTACGTGCAGGCCGGGGCGCACGAGCGAACGCACCGCCGCACTGCTCGGCGGGACCGCTGCCGTGAGAAGGACACCGGCGCTCGCCGCTTGCGCGGCAATCGTGGAGCGCAGCGCCTGTAGATGGAGATTCCACGCTCCGACGCCCAATGCAATCGCACCGACGATAGCGATGGAGCCCAGGAGCGCTATGCGACGAATCATTGCGCTCGATCTTCGCCTTCGAATCTTATGGCAACCTGTGGAGGCTCACAGCGCCGCTCTCACATGAGCCCGATACTCTACGCTCATCTCGAACGACCCTACGATAGCAGAGGAGAGCATTATGACCCATCGGAAGCGTGTTTTTGGAGCCTGCATATCGCTCGCGCTCCTCCTGGCGTGGTGCGGATGCGCCTCGGGTGCCTCCGGGAGCGACGCCGCGAGCGTCATTCCAACTGCGTCGCCTGGGAGCGGCGCGAGCGGCGGAACCGTCGCCTATACCTGCCCGAGTGCAACGACCTCCTCCGGCCCCCTCAATTGCACCGCGCTTCCGCTCGGAGATCGAAAGTATTCGAGTTCGGCACGGCAAGGCTATATTTACACCTGTAATACGCCGACCGGCAGCCCCGCAGTGAGCGCCGCTCCGTGGCTCGATACGACCAACGGCACGTGGAATGTCGAAACAAAGGATATCGTCGAAGGAAGCCACTCGTTCGCCGGAACTTTTTCCGAGAGCGTGAGCGGAACGACGCGTAGCATCTCGAGCAACGGCCTGCCCGAGAGCCCCTGGACGACGGGAACCTTTCCTATTTCGCCGAGCGACCCCGCATATCAGTACGATCGTAATCCCAACACCATTACCGCGCAGAACTTCAATTTTACCGTACCGGCGCATCCGACGATCGCCTCAACGCCGACGTGCCTCACCGGCGGCCCGATCGGTATCACCATCACCGGCGTCGCCGTGTTCGACGGCTTCGATGCCGCAGGGTACGATGCGGTGGCGCGCGAGGTGCAGGACGGCTGCCACGGCCACCCCGATCAGAGCGGTACGTATCACGTCCACGGGTATTTGCAGACCTGCGTTCCCGACGCCGGCTCGCCGACACAGAACTCATCGCTTCTCGGCTACGCTGCCGATGGATTCGGAATATATGGGCCGTGGTACAACGGAAAAATACTCACCACCGCCGACCTCGATGAATGCCACGGAACGACGAGCCCGGTGGAGTGGGATGGACAGCTCGTCACGATGTACCACTACGTTTCAACGTACGATTTCCCGTATACGCTCGGTTGCTACCGTGGAACGCCGACCTTCATATAGGCCGCCGATTAGGATTCGGAGCGGTGGGTATACCTTGCAACATGAAACACAAACATACCCACCTCGATAAAATCGATTCGAGGGAGCGCGCGAACGAGTTCCGCGATGCGATTCTCAATGCCGACGCGACCGGCATGATCGCCGGCGAAGAGCTCATCACCGAAGCCGAGACGATGCTTCCGACGTTACCCGAAAAAAGCGCTCGTCCACGCGACCACGCGTAGCACGAGCGCTCTCCGTTCGTCGGGGAATGGGAAACCGTTACTGGATCAGCGTGGCGTAGAACACCTTGTTGCGCCAGTAACCGTGCGCGAGAATCCGACGCCCCACAGCAACCGTCCCCGTCATCTTGCGATTTAACGCGAGTTGGTCGTCGATAACGAGCGTGCCTTTGCTCTGCTGAATAGTAACGAGGTGGCCGGTTACCCCGGTGATGGTTCCGGCAACGTACTGATGCTTATACATATTTACGGAGCTCGTGCACGTTCCGTTCGGAATCCATTCGTTTCCACGCCAGGCGCCGCACCGCGAGTCCACATAGGAAGATGCCATCATACTCGATGCCATGCCGGTCGCCACGTTCGGCTGAATCATCGTTGCGTAGAATACCTTATTACGCCAGTATCCGTGCGCGAGGATCCGCCGGCCAACGGCGACTTTTCCCGTCATTTGACGGTTGAGTGCGAGCTGATCGTCGATGACGAGTTGGCCCTTACTGCGTTGCACCGTCACGAGATGCCCCGTTACCGAGACGATGGTTCCGGCAACGTATTGATGCTTAAAGCTATTGTCCGTATCGGTGCAGCTCCCATTGGGAACCCACGTATTACCCTGCCAGGCACCGCAAGCCGAATCGACATACGGCGATTGCATGCTCTGTGCGGCGGCAGGCAGTGAGAATGCCGATGCAGATAACGTCAAAACGGCACCCGCAAGCAGCTTCGAGAAATTGTTCATATTTATATCGCTTCTCTACGCACTAGAACGTAGCTTTTGAGATATACCCCCTCCGACGCCGATACATGCATCCAACGTTATGAGGGTCGGCTAGGCTCAGTTGGAGAGCGCCTGAAGAAGTTCTTTACACGTCAACGTTTGCACGACGATCGCAACGGGCCCGCCGAGTTGCAGAACGCTGAACGTTAACGTTAGTTGAAAGGTCGGTCGGCGCTCCCGGTGCCGATGTCGTCGCGCCGAGGAGCGTGAGGCCGAATGGCTCCACCCTATCCTCACAAGTCGCCGTTCTTGGGAGATTTCGAAGAACACCGCCACCGATGGGGCGCCTCATGCGATTGAACGTACCATGAACGACCTTCGCACGAACGCCCAGTTCCCCGACGAGCAGAGCGAGGACGGCCGCTTCGTTCGCCAGCAAGACGCCTTCCGCGACTGGGTGCGCGGTGACGGCAGTTCGCCATATCCCGCCATCGCCGGACGCTACCACCTGTACGTCTCGCTCGCCTGCCCGTGGGCACATCGAACGATCGTTACCAGAAAATTAAAGAAGCTGGAGCAAGCGATCCCGATGACGGTCGTCGATCCGATTCGCGACGAACGCGGATGGCGCTTCGGCGAGCGCTTCCTGAGCGAACTCTACCGTGCGACCGATCCGCACTACCGCGGTCGCGTGACCGTGCCGGTGCTCTGGGATGTGCAGACGCAGCGCATCGTTAGCAATTCCGACGACGACATCATGCGCATGTTCGAAACCGAGTTCGATGCGCTTGGCGACGCATCGCTCGATCTCTACCCGCACGCCTTGCGCGAAGAGATCGATGCGTTGAACGACGCTATTTTTACCGCAGTGAACGACGGCGTCTATAAGGCCGGTTTCGCGACCTCACAGAGTGCATACGAAGAGGCGGCGCACGCGCTCTTCGCGATGCTCGATCGGCTCGACGAACGGCTCGCCACGCGCCGATATCTTTTCGGAGATCGCCCGGTCGAGACGGACTGGCGCCTCTTCGTAACGCTTATCCGCTTCGACGCAGTCTACGTCGGGCATTTCAAGTGCAATCTTCGCCGCATCGCCGACTATCCGCAGCTCTCGGGCTATCTGCGCGATCTCTACCAGATTCCGGGTATCGCGGAAACGGTGAACTTCGATCACATCAAGCGCCACTATTATATGACCCACGACGACATCAACCCGACACGCATCGTTCCAATCGGGCCGCTCCTTCTGCTCGACGCGCCGCACGGGCGCGAGCGCCTAGCGCATCGAAGCGCATGAGCGCTCGGCGGATTCTCGTGACCGGGGCGACCGGCTACATCGGTGGTCGCCTAATTCCGCGCCTGCTCGAAGCGGGCTACGCCGTGCGCTGCATGGCTCGCGACGCCAAGCGCCTCGACGGCCGCTTCCCTGGCGCAGAGATCGTCGAAGGCGACGTTCTCGACGAAAAGAGCTTGCGCGCTGCGTTTGAGGGCATGGATGCGGCATACTATCTCGTCCATTCGATGAGCGACTCACTCGAGTTCGAAGAGCGCGACCGCACGGCAGCAACGCTCTTCGGAAGAATCGCTCGCGAATCTCACGTGCAGCGGGTCGTCTATCTCGGTGGCCTCGGAACCGACGACGATAAGCTCTCGCATCATCTACGCAGTCGACACGAGGTCGGTGAGAGCTTGCGTGCGAGCGGCGTGCAGTGCATCGAGTTTCGCGCGGCAATGATCGTTGGCAGCGGGAGCATCTCGTTCGAAATGTTGCGCTATCTCACCGAGCGGCTGCCGGTGATGATCGCGCCCCGCTGGGTGACGACGCTCTCGCAACCAATCTCCGTGCGCGACGTCCTCCTCTATCTCATCGCGGCACTCGATCTTCCGTCGCGCGAGTCCAAGATCTACGAAATCGGCGGAGCGGAGACGATCACGTATCGCGAGATGATGCTCCGCTACGCGCGCCTGCGCAATCTCAAACGCCGCGTCATTATCGTTCCGTTTTTTACCCCGCGCCTTTCATCCTACTGGGTGCACATCGTTACCCCCATCCCCGCGCGCCTCGCCCAACCGCTTATCCTCGGATTGAGCAACGAAGTCGTCGTCCGCGATCCTGCGGCGGCCGCGGATTTTCCGCAGATCGTTCCCGATGGTTTCGACCGTGCAGTCACGCGCGCGCTCGACCGCTACCGCACCAACGCCC
>JABEUW010000090.1 GCA_013043945.1 Vulcanimicrobiota bacterium
CAGCTCGGCGGTATGCGCGGGTTGATGTCCGATCCGAGCGGCGAGATTCTCGAAATTCCGGTCAAGGCTTCGCTCAAAGAAGGCTTGACGATGTTCGAGTACTTTATCTCGACGCACGGCGCTCGTAAGGGGCTCGCCGATACGGCGCTCCGTACCGCCGACTCGGGCTACCTCACTCGCCGTCTCGTCGACGTCGCGCAAGACGTGATCGTTCGCGAGGACGATTGCGGTACCGCCGACGGCATTCTCGTCTACGACATCCGCGTCGGACGCGAGATCATCGAACCGATCACCGACCGTATTATCGGCCGTCGCTGCGCCGAGGACGTCGTTCACGGGAAAGAGACGCTCGTTAAACGTGGCGAAGAGATCGACGAAGATAAGGCCAAGGAGATCGTCGACGCAGGCGTTCCGACGGTGAAGATCCGCTCGGTGCTCACCTGTAAGTCCAAATACGGAGTCTGCTCGGCGTGTTACGGGCGCGATCTCGCGACCGGCAAGCACGTTGATATCGGTACCGCCGTCGGTATTATCGCGGCGCAATCGATCGGCGAACCGGGCACGCAGTTAACGCTGCGTACCTTCCACACCGGTGGTGTGGCGACCGAAGATATCATCACCGGTCTTCCGCGCGTCGAAGAAATCTTCGAAGCGCGTAAGCCGAAGGGTGAAGCGATCGTCGCCGAGATCGCCGGACGCGTTTCGTTCGGTGAAGATAAGGTCCATCGCACGGTCATCGTCACCGATGAGGCCGCGCTCTACGACGAGAAGAATCAGCCTCCGGTCTACGAGATTCCGCAGGGAACGCATCTCGCGGTCACCGATGGACAACTCGTCGAACCGGGCGATCGCCTTACCGAAGGCTCGCTCAACCCGCACGTTATTCTTCGCTTTAAGGGCGAGACCGCGCTTCAAGACTACTTGGTGCAAGAAGTGCAGAAGGTCTATCGTTCGCAGGGCGTCGATATCAACGACAAGCACATCGAAGTGATCGTGCGTTCGATGCTGCGCAAGGTGAAAATCACCGACGGCGGTGCGACGCATCTGCTCCCCGGGCAGACGGTGGAATCCTCGGTCTTTAACGATGCAAACGAAAAAGCGCGCGCCGAGAAAAAAGAGATCGCAGAGGCACTTCCGGTGCTCCTCGGCGTCACGAAAGCCTCGCTCGCAACCGATTCGTTCCTCTCGGCGGCCTCATTCCAAGAGACGACCCGCGTCCTTACCGATGCGGCGATTCGCGGAAAATACGATCCGCTGCTCGGCCTGAAGGAGAACGTGATCATCGGCAAACTCATTCCCGCCGGAACGGGTATGTCGCGTTATCGCAATCTCACGATTCAGCCGCAGGGCGAGGATATCGATCCCGATGGACGCCCGCTCCACCCGCAGTTCGATACCGCGTATGCGATGACGGCCGACGAAGCGGCGCTCATCGAAGCGATGGCGGTCAACGGCGGCGGCGGCGATACGAGCCGGCTCGCGTCGGCCTACGAGCGCAATAACGCACCCCCGACGGTGCATTACGAGGGCGAGTACGCCGAGCACGAATCGGTGCACGTGGCGAAGCCGCGGACGCAGTACGACCAACGGAACGGCATCAGTATCGAAGAGCTCTAAATCCGGCAGCGTTCGGAACGAGAGGGCGGGGAGCGAAGTTCGCTCCCCGCCCTCTTTGTTGTGCCAGGCACTTGGCACAGCAAGGGGAGAGAATGGCCTCGATGGACCAGCTCGAACTCGCCGCCCGCCTTCCCCGCTTTCGCTCTCGCGCCGCCCGCGATGCGATCGTCGGCGCGCTCGGATACCCGAATCGTTGGCAGGAGCGCTCGCTCGCTGCCGCCGCTGCCGATCGTTTCGAAGCGCTCTTGGCCGAGGAGGTCCGCGACGGCATACGCCCCGGCCTGCTCTTCGATGCGCGCGACGCACTCGCCGCAGGAATGCGGAGTTTTGCGCGCGGTACACTCGCTCGTCGCCTCCGCCAGCTTCGCCCGGTGCAGATTCTCGCACGTGGTTCGAAGGCGCGTCCCTTCGATGCGCTCGTTCGGGCGTCCGACGGGCGAAGCGTTGCGGTGGTGGTTCGCCCGATGCCTACCGGCGAAGCGCGCCTCGATATCTATCGCGCTCTCCGCGGAGCGATCGAGCGGGCGGGCGGCAGCGCGGCATTAGCCGCGCTGCTCCTGGTCGATCCGCTGACCGGAGCCTCGCAGAGCATACGACTCGATGAGATCGCGCGGCTGCAACGGGGGAGCACTGCGGCGTAATGTCGGAAGAATGTCGCCGTGGTCGAGGTTTTCTATCGTTATCGCGTTCACCCACAGCAGGCGGCGGCGTTCGAGCATGCTTTTGGCCCCAATGGCCCGTTCGCGAAGCTCTTTAATACGCACCCCGGCTATCGGCGGACACGCCTCTTCCGACATCGCGGCGAAGAGGACGTCTATCTCTCGATCGACGTGTGGGAGAGCAAGAGCGATTGGGATGCCTTTCGTGCCGCGCACGCCGAGCGCTACGCGCAACTCGATCGCGAACTCCATCTGCTCTATCTCGAAGAGTACCTACTCGGCTTCTTTGAAGGAGATGAAGAGTACCACGTCTCCTTCGAGGCCTCCGTCTAGGGCCCGAGGCCGCGGCGGCCAAGAGGGGCATCATGCAATCGCAGGCAATTGGGGCGCCATGAGTACAACCTTCGGCCGCACGTCGACGGCCTCGCAGAGTTCGACGTTGAAAGTGGGCGACGCGGCTCCCGCCTTCAAGCTTGAAAGCCATTTGGGCGAAAAGTTTTCGCTCGCGGATCGTAAGGGCGTCGGCCCGACCGTGTTGGCGTTTATCCCATTCGCTTTCACGCCGACTTGAACCAATGAAATGCCCGGCTTCGAACGCGCGCTGCCGCGTTTTGCCGAGCACGATGCCCAGGTCGTGGGCATCTCCATCGATTCTGTACACTCGTTGCGCGCCTGGGCTCTGAGCATGGGCGGCATCACCTATCCGCTGCTCGCGGATTTTTGGCCGCACGGCGAGGTCGCCAAAGAGTACGGCGTTCTTCGCGACGGCGGCTTTGCCGAGCGAGCGGTCTTCATCATCGACCGGAGCGGGGTCGTCCGCTACATCGATATCCATGCGATAGGTGAGGCTCCCGATCCCGAGCAGATCCTCGAGGAGCTCGCGAAACTCTAACATCGCAGCCCTGCACGCGCACTCTGCCATACTGATGGCAGGGTGCGCGTGCAGAATCAACGCATGAATGCTTTTCATGCGAGTGGTCTTCTCGTCGACCCCCAACCGGAGCGAAAACCTCGGCCGATCGGTCTCTACGCCTGGGGCGGGAGCCTCTTTAACGCCGCAGTCGAAGCCGCCATAGTCGAGCTCGCTCCTCGTTCGTTACAGCATCCGGGCTCCTTCGCGCTGCTCTTACGCGGTGAGGGTGGTGCTTCGCTCCACCCAACTCCGGCTCAGCGCGCCCGGGGCGATATTGCGGCGTACGCTCGGCACCTCGCTCGGCGGGGATCCACGCACGCCGTCCACCTCTTCGCTCGAAGCCTTCCCGATGAGAGCGTGCTCCGGCGCGCCCGCCGGGCCGGGGTGGAGATCATCGTCAGTCCGATCGAGGTGCTCGGCGCGATGACCGTCGTTCACGGGGAATTACCGCCGCCTTCAGCGCCGGCCCAGGATGCGGCGTGATACTTGCGCAAGAGCCATGAACGTTATGCAACAACACGCCAAGATTGCCGTCGTCGAC
>JABEUW010000091.1 GCA_013043945.1 Vulcanimicrobiota bacterium
AGCAGCGCCGATTGCGGATCGCCGCGGAAATCGGAGCCCACCTTATCGATCTCGTCGATCATCATCACCGGATTGCGCGTACCGGCATCGCGAATCGCGCGCACGATCGTGCCCGGCATCGCCCCGATATACGTGCGGCGATGGCCGCGAATCTCGGCTTCGTCGCGGACGCCGCCGACCGAGAGACGCACGAACTTCCGCCCCATCGCACGAGCGATCGATTGCCCGAGCGAGGTTTTGCCGACGCCCGGAGGGCCGACGAAACAGAGAATTGGGCCGCTCAGGCGGTTTTTGAGTTTTCCAACCGCAAGATATTCGACGATACGGTCTTTGATTTTTTCGAGATCGTAGTGATCTTCGTCGAGAATTTCGCGCGCTTTGCGAATATCGATCGCATCGGTGGTCGCCACGTTCCACGGTAGCTGCACGAGCCAATCGAGGTAGGTGCGAATAACGCTGTATTCCGGGCTCGCTTGCGGCACTTTTGAGAGACGATCGAGCTCGCGCTCGGCGGCCTTTTGCGCCTCCTCAGGCATCTTCGCTTCGTCGATCTTTTTCTTGAGATCGTTAATTTCGGCGAGCTGCGGATCGATCTCTCCGAGTTCTTCCTGGATCGCGCGCAGTTGCTGGCGGAGGTAGAACTCGCGCTGATTCTTGTCCATCTCGCGCTGGATATCGCCCTGGATTTTATGCCCGAGCTCGACGACTTCGAGCTCTTTGGTCAGCAGCATCGTCAGCTTGCGCATCCGCTTAGCAGTATCGCGCTCTTCCAGCAACGCCTGGCGCTCCGCGGTCTCCAAACGCATCGTCGAAGCGACGAAGTACGTCAGCACGTTGGAATCGGTGATGTTTTGAACTTCCATCTCCATCTCGCGCGGTGCCTGCGGCAGATACGAGAGTAGTTTTTGGAAGAGTCCGGCAAGGTTGCGGTGCATCGCAACGCGAGCCTCGTTTTCGACGGTTTTATCGGGCAATTCGGTGTACGCCGCAACCAAATATGGATCGCTCTGCGTGAACTGCTCGATACGAAAGACCGACTGGCCGGCAACGATACAACGGAGCGTGCCGTCGGGAACCTTCAGCATCTTCTGAATGATGCCAATGGTACCGACGCGCTCGACGTCGTCGGGGCCCGGGTTCTCGATCTCACGATCCTTGAGCACGGTCAGCCCGATGGGTCGGCCCTCGCGAATCGCCTCTTCGACGAGACGAATGCCCGGTTTCTTCACGACCGCAAGCGGAATGACGGTGTTGGGGAAAAGCACGGCTTCCTGCAGCGGCAGAATGCCGAGCAGCCCGGCGGGAACGATGGGTTTCGCTTTCGCGGCCATATTAAATGACGATCCTTTGCACGATGATCCGCACGTCGTTGCGTGCGGTCGGAATATACGCGGTCGCTGCTATGGGCAGCACGATGGAGAGCAGGCCGTCGAGGTAGGTCGCCGAGGTACGCTCCAGATCGACCGGGACGGGGAGGGTGAATTCACGGCCGAATTCGCCGAAGGCGATCTCTTTGAGCACGAATGATCCGCGACGCTGCGGCAGCGTATCGAGGCGCCGCCCGGCGACGAGCAGACGGTCGGCCTCAACCGCCAAGCGTATCGAATCCGGCGCGACCCCGGCGACCTCGAGCGTGACGACCAGCGCCCCCTGCTCCTCGTCGAGGAAGGCGTCGGCATTTGGCTCGAAGCGCCCGCAGCGCCCGCGAATTACAAACTCCATCGCATCCTTAACCCATACCTTTAGCAGTCGGATGCGTCAAGTGCTAAGCCGTCAGAAACGCGGATCTGGGAGCTGCACCCCCGAGGGCCACGCAACGCAGGGATCGATCCGCACCCGGAGCGCTGGGAGCGCGCTCGCCTGGACCTGGACGGGGAAGAACTGCCGGTAGTGCGTTGCCACTCCATAGCGCATCTGCGGCGGGAAGGCGGTCTCGGTATCGGCGGGCAGTCGCGAGGCCGCGAGCACGAGGTTGATCGCTCGCGAATCGGCGGCCGACATATAGTTGGAGGTACGCTGGCCGAGCCAGGTCGTGCCGTCCTGAAGGGTGTAGAGAAAGCCGATCACCTCGCCGGGCATCATCGAATCGGTCGAGACGACCTTATCGATGCGGACGATCTGGTTGCCGACGATCACCGGTGCCTGAAGGACGAGCGGCACCGCGCGCGGTGAATCGAGGCAGGGGCCGTTGTTCAACGTATCGCTGGGTAATGGGGCCAGCGGTGGCGTCGCCATCACCGGCGGCGGCTGCGTTGGAATCGGGGCCGGCATCTGCTGCGGCGCGAACGCAAGGAGGAGAGCGAGCGCATGAATCGGTTGCATGACCGCCTCATTCGCCGCGTGCAGGCGAAACCTAGGCGGGGCGCGCAGGTTGTTGCGACATGAACGACGCCTCCACCATCGCAGCCTACGGGCAACGCGGCCGACCCCCGATGCTCTTTCTCCACGGCCTCCGTTTGGGAAAGGCGATCTGGGAACTGCACGCACGGGCGCTCGCCGACCGCTATTACGTCGTCGCGATCGATTTACCGGGGCATGGCGGGCGCGTGGAGGAGCCGTTCGACTCCGCACACGTTGCCGCCGCACTCGATGCCGCGCTCGACGCCTGTGAAACGCCGCCGCTCGTCATCGGCTATTCGCTCGGCGGATTCGTCGCCGTTTCGTATTTCTCGCAGCATCTCGCTGCGAGCCGTGCGATGCTGCTTGCCGGCGCGACCTACGATTTCGACGGATGGAAGCGACTGCCGTTTCGCATGATGGCACAAGCGATGGGCGCGCTCCCTGCCCCGCTCTCCCATTCCATCGCGTCGCTCTCGTTACGCGCGGTCGTCGGCGATGAATGGGCCGGCGAGATCGAGCGCATCCCCTTCGATCCGCGCGTCCTCGATTCGACGAGCGCTATGGCGGTACACGGTATGCGCCAAAGTGATCTCATCGCTTGTTACGATCGACCACTCCTGATCGTCAACGGTGAGTACGATCTTATTTTTCGTTCCGACGAAGCACGCTATCTGCGTAACGCCCCCAACGCACGTCGCGAGATCATTCTCGGCTCCGACCACGCCGCACCGTTACGCGAGAGCGCGCGCTTTACCGCAATCGTGCGGGCCTTTGCCGACGAAGTTTTCGCCTCCGAGCAACCACCCAGCGCCGCTGCGGGTTCTGATGGAAGATGAAAGCAACCGTCTATCACGGCACACGCGACGTGCGCCTCGAAACCGTTCCCGATCCTTCGCTACGCGAAGCCACCGATGCCATCGTGCGCGTCACCCGCGCGGCGATCTGCGGGAGCGACCTCTGGTTCTATCGCGGTGTCGTCGAACGCGAACCCGGCGAACGCACGGGGCACGAATTTGTTGGCATCGTCGAAGAGGTCGGCAGCGCGGTTCGCAACGTCAAGCGCGGCGACGCAGTGATCGCTCCGTTCGCAATTAGCGATGGCACCTGCGCGTATTGCCGCCGCGGTTTGCAAACCTCATGCGAACACGGGAGTTTTTGGGGCGACGATGCCAACGGCGCTCAGGCCGAATACGTGCGCGTACCGCTCGCCGACGGCACGCTCGCGGTCATGCACGAAGCGATGCGCGATAACGACGAATTGCTCACCGATGCAGCGACCTTATGCGACGTTATGGCGACCGGACATCACGGTGCGACGACGGCAGGCGCGGGCAACGGCGGCACGGTCGTCGTCGTCGGCGATGGTGCCGTTGGGCTCTGCGCCGTCCTCTCCGCCGCACGCGTGCATCGCGCCTCCCGCGTGATCGCCGTCGGGCACAACACCGAACGTTTGAAGATTGCCGCCGATTTCGGCGCGAGCGATTGCCTCGATTCCCACGATCCGCAGACGCTCGAGCGACTGCTCGAGATCACCGGGGGCGGCGCGCCCTCCATCGTCGAGGCGGTCGGAAACGAGGAGAGTTTCAACCTCGCAATCGCCGCCGCACGCCCCGGCGGCACCGTTACCTACGTCGGCGTTCCGCACAACGTCAAGGCTCCCGATCTGCGCTCGGTCTTCCTCAAAAACATCAGCCTGCGCGGCGGGCTCGCCCCGGCGCGCGCCTATATCGAATCGCTCATGACGGCATGCGTCGCGGGGCAGATTCACCCGGGGCGCGTCTTCGATAGCCGGATCTCGCTCGACCGCGTCGCCGAGGGCTACGCCGCGATGGACGAACGTCGCGCCATCAAGGTCTTACTGAACCCAGGGGCGTAGGCTGTACCATCTGCCTATGACCGAGATTCTCCTAGCCAACCCACGCGGCTTCTGCGCCGGCGTCGACCGTGCGATCGATATCGTCGAGCAATTAATCGACGCGCACGGCGCTCCGCTCTACGTGCGCCGCGAAATCGTTCACAACCGTGAGGTCGTGGAGAGTTTGCGCGCGCGCGGCGTCGTCTTCGTCGAGGGGCTCGATGAGATCCCCAACGGTGCGCTAGCGGTCTTCAGCGCTCACGGCGTATCGCCGACGGTACAAAAGGAGGCGCGCGCGCGTCATCTTCGGATCGTCGATGCGACCTGTCCGCTCGTCTCCAAAGTGCATCTCGAAGCGCTACGTTTTGCGAAAGAGGGCTACTACGTTCTGCTCGTCGGCCATCGCAATCACGACGAAGTGGAAGGAACGCTCGGGCACGTACCGGGCGGGATCTCGCTCGTCGAGGATGTCGCACAGGCGCTCTCGGTGGAGGTACCAAACCCCGAACGCGTCGCCGTCGTCACGCAGACGACGCTCTCCCTCGACGACACGGTAGCGATACTCGCCGCCCTTCGCGAACGCTTTCCGGCCTTGCGCGAGCCCGCGCGCAGCGATATTTGCTACGCCACGCAGAACCGTCAGGTCGCAGTGAAGGCCCTCGCCGCAGAAGTCGACGTCGTAGTCGTCGTCGGTTCGGAGAATAGTTCGAATTCACAACGCCTTCGCGAATGCGCGGAGCAGCTCGGCGCCGCGGCCTATCTCGTCGATTGCACCGATCAACTCCGTGCGGAGTGGTTCGCAGGGCATCCTCGAATCGGCGTCACCGCGGGCGCATCGTCGCCCGAGACACTCGTCTCGCGCATCGTCGACCGCATACGCGAACTTGTCGGCGAGGCGACGGTCGTCGATTTCGGCGAACGCGAGCCGGCGATTACCTTCGCACCGCCGAAGGAGCTCGCGCTGCTGCAAACCTCCGCCGGCGCGTGAACCTGCGTCGACGGCTCGGGACGCTCGACGTAGCGCTCGTCACCATCGGCGGGATCATCGGTTCGGGAATCTTTCGCACGCCCTCGGTCGTCGCACGCGATCTCGGAAGCCCCGTAGCGATTCTCGGCGCTTGGATACTCGGCGGAGGCATTTCGCTGCTCGGCGCGCTCGTACTCGGCGAACTCGCCGCCCGCCGCCCACTCGACGGCGGACTCTACGCATACCTGCGCGATGCCTTTCATCCCGCTTTAGCGTTTGTTTTCGGGTGGATGCTGCTCTTCATCGCGATGAGCGGTGGCGCGGCCTCGGCGGCGATTGCGTTCGCCGGATATGCCGCACCGGTTTTCGGCATCGCTTCCACACCGGCCGTACTCGGCGTTTTCGCTATTGCGGCGGTGCTGCTCTTTACGGCGATTAATGCGCTCGGCGTTCGTGCCGGGGCGAACGCCCAGAACGGCTTTATGTTTGCGAAGATTCTCGCCTTCGCGTTTTTTATCGTTATCGCGCTCGTCGCACCGCACGCACCCGCTGCCGCCCTCGCCGCCGCACCGCAACCCTCGCTCGGGCTTCTCGGCGTCGCGATGCTTCCGGTACTGTTTTCGTACCTCGGTTGGGGGCCGGGCACCTACGTCTCGGCGGAGATTCGCGATCCCGTTCGCTCGCTACCACGCGGGCTCGCACTCGGCGTGTTGGGGGTCACCGCGATTTACGTCGCCATCAATGCAGTGCTGATACACGCGCTCGGTATCGCGGGGCTCGCCGCGACGACGACGCCGATCGCCGATGTCGCGCGAGTCGCCTTTGGGCCGGTGGCCCAACGTATCGTCGGCGCGGTCGTCGCCCTCTCGCTGCTCGGGTTCGTCAGCAATCAATTGCTCACCGCACCGCGGGTCTACTACCAGATGGGCGTCGACGGCCTCTTCTTTCGTGCGTTTGCAAAACTCGACCCCCGAACGGGAGCGCCGATCGTCGCGATTCTCGTGCAGGCCGTCATCGTCGTCGCGCTGACGCTTTCGCGTAGTTACGACCAATTGCTCAATTACATTACCAGCGCGGATTTTCTTTTTCTCATGCTCGCCGGAATCGCGCTCTTTATCATTCGCGCGCGCGACGAAAAAAGCGGAGCTCCAGAACCGCGTATGAGAGTGCCGTTGCACCCCTATTCGACGGCGCTTTTTACCGCGATTGCATTCTCCATCGTTGCGGGAGCGCTCTATAAGGCCCCGACGGATACCTTGATAGGGTGGGGAATCATCGCAACCGGTCTCCCGGTCTACGCAATCTTCGCCGCGCGTAAACGCGCGAGCGAGCGCGGCATCGGCTAACCCGGCGTCGGCACGTTCGCGCTGCCGACACGAACGAGTTTTCCCTTGCGAATCTGATAGAGCTCGATGAGATACGCGCTCGGACAGCAGTTCGCGTCCTTTGCAGCGTAAATCGGTTCGGTCACGACGATCGATGCGAAGGAGATCGTCACGCCGATATGTCCGCCGCCCCAGTCGACCCTCCCCGCATAACGCAGGCTACCGTTCTCGTCGGCGGCATAGAGCAAGAGCGTGAAATCGCCGCCGCTTCCGCCGCTCATTAAGGGCACGGCGAGAACACGGCGCGAATCGGAGCCCATCGCTCCCGATACGACGTACCGCGCATCTGCGAAGCCGCCGGAGCTATTCTCTCCGCTCCCGCGTACTTTTACGAACGGTATATTTTTTGCACCGCCGTAGCCGCCGGGAGAGGCGCGCTGACGGAGCTCGCTCGTCGTGCGTAAGAGATGGTTGAGCGCGTCCTGTGCGATCGGCATGGCGGGTTCTTAGCGCGAACTCCGCCCCGCCCTGCTACGGCTGCAGGCCGCTGCGCTCTTCCGCATCGCTCTTCCGCATCGCCGAAAACACCGAGGGGCTTCGCAACCGGCCCTAAAGGCTACGCGCCGCCTGCGACCTTCGCGAACGTCGCGCGGTCGAGGCGAAGATCGCCCTCCGCGTAATCGCGCAGCGGGCGTGCGGGCATACGCTCGCGCTCGCAGAGATCGGGCTCGTCGCCGCTCACGAAGAGCAGGCCGGTGACGAGCTCCCCGCGCGTGCGGCTTTCGTGAATCGTCCGCAATGCGCCGAGACGATCGGTCGCGTCGTACTCGCGTTCGAGTTTTCGCAGCAAGAGATGGGAGCCGTCATCGAGTTCGACTTCTTGAACGGTTCCCGGTTCGTAATCGACGACGATCTCTTCACCCGCCCGAATAAAATCCGGCGCGTTGACGAGCACGTCGTGCTCTTTCACGTACGCGTAGCTCTTGGTCGAGCCTTCGTGGTCGTTAAAGGTGACGCAGGGGCTGACGACGTCGAGTATCGCCGTGCCGCGATGGGCGAAGGCCGCCTCCAAGAGCGGAACGAGTTGTTTGCCGTCGCCGGAGAAGGAACGCGCGACGAAGGTTGCGCCGAGTTCGATCGCCAGCCCGCAGACGTCGATGGTCGAAAAGGTGTTGATTCCGCCGTGTTTGAGCGTCGAACCGACATCGGCCGTTGCAGAGAACTGCCCTTTGGTGAGCCCGTAGACGCCGTTATTTTCGACGATGTACGTCATATCGACGTTACGCCGAATCGTGTGGCAGTATTGCCCGAGCCCGATCGACGCGGTGTCGCCGTCGCCGCTGATACCAACGACCATCAACTCGCGGTTCGCGAGCTTCGCCCCGGTAGCGGCCGAGGGCATACGCCCGTGAAGGCCGTTGAAGCCGTGCGCTTGATCGACGAAATAGGCGGGGGTCTTGGAACTGCAACCGATGCCGCTCATCTTCGCTAAACGGTGCGGCGGTACGCCGTATTCGTAGAGCGCTTTGATAAGGTGGTTGGTAATCGAATTATGCCCGCACCCCGCGCAAAGCGTGGTCGGCGAACCCTTATAGACCTCGCGAGCGAGCCCGATGATATTGAGCGTCTGTGCTGCCGCGGTCATGAACGTGCACCTCCTGCATGAGCGAGTTCGCGTCGCGATTCGAGCAATGGATCGACGATCGCCGAGGCATCGATGGAGACGCCGTTATAGTGTCGGATCGATCGCAAGCGGGCGATTTGCTCGGGACGCAGTTCGTTGCGCAGGATACCGAATAATTGGCCGTCGCGGTTCTGTTCGACGACATAGACCGTTTCGTGACGGTCGATAAATGCCGCCACCTCGGCGGCGAGAGGCAACGCACGAACGCGAATGTAATCGGTTTCGAGGCCCGCTTCGCGAAGCAGATCGCGCGCCTCGACAACGGCATGATGCGTCGATCCGTAGGCGAGAATGCCGATGGCATTCCCCGCTTCGTCGCACTGCGGCTGCGGCACCAGCGTGCGCGCCGTATCGTGCTTGCGCGCGAGGCGATCGAGATTGCGCAACCACACGACGGGATTCTCCGAATATTTCGCCTCTTCGTCATGCCCCGTACCGCGCGTGAAGTAGCCGGCGGCGGGGTGCTCGGTTCCGGGGAGCGTCCGATAGGGAATTCCGTCGCCGTCGACATCGCGATAACGCCCCCAATCAGGGTGCGCGCTCAAATCCTCGGCGCGAAGAATTTTACCGCGGTCGAAGGGCTTTTCGGGGAACGCAAACGGTTTCGTCAGCCATGAATTCATGCCGAGATCGAGATCGGAGAGCACGAAGACCGGGCACTGCATCCGTTCGGCGAGATCGAGCGCGGCCATACCGTCTTCGTAGATCTCCTCGACGGTTCCGGGCAAGAGCACGGGATGCTTCGTATCGCCGTGTCCCAACGTGTAGGTAAAACTGAGGTCGCCCTGCATCGTACGCGTCGGCAAGCCGGTTGACGGCCCGACGCGTTGTACGTCGAAGATCACCGCCGGAATCTCGGCGAAGGATGCATACCCGACGTATTCGGCCATCAACGAAATGCCCGGTCCGGAGGTCGCGGTCATCGCGCGCGCCCCCGCCCAACCGGCGCCGATAATCATGCCGATCGCGGCAAGTTCGTCCTCGGCTTGTACGATGGCGTACTTTCGCTCGCCCGTCACGGCATCGACGCGATATTTTTCGCAGAGCGCGATAAAGGATTCGCAGAGCGAGGAGGCCGGCGTGATGGGATACCACGCACTAACGGTGCATCCGCCCATCACGCATCCCAGTGCGGCGGCACGATTCCCGTCGATAAAGAACATTTCGTCGGTCGCGCCGGTCATCGGTTCGATCGCGATGTTTTCCAACGAAGCTAAGTGCTCGCGCGCGTACGCCGAGCCGACGCGCACGGCTTCCAAATTCGCGGCGGCGGCCTTCGGCTTGCTCTTAAACTGCGCGCCGAGTGCGGCTTCCATCGTTGCTTCGGGAATACGCAGCAACTCGGCGAGCACGCCGACGTAGATCATATTGGTAAGGTATTTGCGCATCGCGCCGTCTTTGACGTGCGCCTTCGCGAGTTCGGTAAATGGAACCGCGTAATAGGCGATGTCCTCGCGTAGCGTGAGCCCGGCGACCGGATAGGTACTTTCGTGGACGATGGCGCCTCCGGAGCGAACGCTCGCGACGTCTTGCGTCCAGGTCGCCGTATTGAGCGCGACGAGAAGATCGATCGTTCGCGTTCGGCACCGGTAACCACGCGCGGTCGCACGAATATCGTACCAGGTTGGAAGCCCCTCGATATTCGAGGGGAAGACGTTCTTCGGCGCTACGGGAACGCCGAGTCGAAAGATCGCATTCGTGAGCACCAGGTTCGAGGACTGACTCCCCGAGCCGTTGACCGTAGCGACCCGAATCGTGAAATCGTTGACCGCCTTATTGCCCATGGCCTATGATGTTTGCGTGCGTCGGCTCGACTCCTACCTACAAGCAGGTTATGGAACGTTCGCTAGACGCGCGTTGCCGTTAGCCAGCGGAAGAAATCGTCGGCCCGCATCGGACGGGCGAGAAAATATCCTTGGACGTAGCGACATCCGTAGAAGCGTAATCGTTCCAACTGTGCTTCGTTTTCAATCCCCTCGGCGAGCGGGCGGAGGCGCAGCTCCTGTGCGATCTTCAAGACCGCTTGCACGACGCCGCTCGCCTTATCGTCGATCTCGCAGCGGGCGACGAATTGTTGGTCGATTTTCATGACGTCAACCGGAACCTCGCGTAACCGCGCGAGCGAGGAATGTCCCGTCCCGAAATCGTCGATTGCCGTCATCGTTCCGAGATTGCGAAGTGCGCGTACCGCGCGTTCGATATCGTTCGTATCTTCGGCGATCACTCGTTCGACGATCTCCAGCACGAAGCGCGACGGGGAGAGCCCATGTTCGTCGAGCAGCGTTTTAATCTGGTTGGGTAACTGCGGATCGAGCGCTTGGCGTGGGAAAAGATTGATCCACACTTGGAGATCGATGTCGGCGTCGAGCCATTCGCGCGCCTGTCGTGCCGCTTCGCCGAGGACCCAGAGCCCGACGCGCTCCGCGAGCGTCATGTTTTCCAGGAAATCGAGGAACGCCGCCGGTTCGAGGAACCCTAATCGCGGGTGATTCCAGCGCAGGAGCGCTTCGACCCCGGTGCAACGCAGATTTTCGCCGATGAATTCGAAGATTGGTTGATAGAAGAGCACGAATTCGCGGTTGCGCACTGCGGCGTGCAACTCGGTCGCTAATGAAAGCGTCCGCTTCTCGTCGGCGAGATCGGGGCTGTAGAGCACGGCACGGCCGCGCCCGGATTGCTTCGCTCGATACATCGCGAGATCTGCATGCCGCAGCACCTCTTCATAATCCGTAGGGCCATTCGCAAATGCGATTCCTATCGAGACCGAGACATAGAGTTCGTGCTCCTCGACGGCAATCGGCTCTTCGAAAATTTCGCCGATGCGTTGCCCTAATGCTTGGGCGGTCTCCATTCCGCCGCGCACCGCCATCGCAAATTCGTCGGCGCTGACGTGCGCAATGAAATCCGCTCCGGAAAAATCGTTACAACGCTCGGCGATGCGCTTCAGGAGCTCGTCGCCGGCGGCGCGCGTGAGCCCTTCGTTCGTCAGTTTCATGTGATCGATATCGATGAGCGCGAGCAGGAGCGCCCCTTCGGTACGCTCGAGCCAACGTTCGAGACCGCGTCGATTCGGCAACCCGCTCAACGAGTTCGTGAACGCAAGCGCTCGCGTCTGCCGCTCGGCTCGCGCGCGTTGATCCACGAGCGCACCGACGGAGAGCGATGAGATCGCCGAAATAACGATGAACGTCTGCAGATCGATCGGGTGAATGGAGGTCGTCGGAAAGATATAATTGAGAATGCTGGTTAACGCATCGGTCAGGAAGATCCCGGGAATCGCGAGGCGCAAGCCGCCGCGAGCCGCCATCCACATAAGCGGGAGAAAGACGAAATAACGGAGCGGATCTCCGCTGACGCCGGTCAACACCGCAGCGTACCCCAAAAGCGTGGCGCCGACGACGGTCGCGTAGAGTAACAACCGTTCTCGTACCTTGATATCGAAGACGGGCGCAGGGGCTTCATCGGGGTTGGGCATTATGCGCGGCGTTACGTAGGTCGCAAGAATCGGTACGAGTACCAGGAGCCCGAGCGTATCGCCGACCCAAAAGCTCACGACCTCGCGAAGAAAGTGCTGCCACCCACCACCGAAGATCGAGACCGCAATCGCTCCCGGAATCAGCGCCAGGATCAGTGGCGCGACGATAGCGACGCCGCAGAAATTTGCGGCATCTTGGAACGTTTCGAAGGGGAGGCGAATCGCTAGTATCCGTTTGAGAACGAGCACCACGAGCGAGTATCCGACCGCTGCGATCGCCCCGAATTCGAGATAGTCGATAAACCGAAGGTGCGCGGTAGACGGAAAGAGCACCGGGCGCGTGATTTCGGCGAGCACCGCGAGGGGTGCGTATTCGTATCCAAACGTGTAGATCAGATAGAAGGTGAGCGCCGCGCCGAGATACCAGGGGTAGAACGTCCCATGGGAGCCGTTATAAAACGCACCGAGGAGATCGCTGCCGACCCAAGCAGCAAGATAGATTGCCACGACGGCAATGCTCTGCACCGGAGATAACCTGGGCCTGCGCTCCATCGCTCCCTCGCTCTCGTGTGGGAAACGCCCTACGCCACACGCGCCCGCACGACCTTCCCCCGCGCAATCTGCATCTAAGTGTAAACTGCCACTAACGTCACGCCGAGTAGGCGCTCTTGTCACGCCGAGTAGGCGCTGCAAGCCCCGTATCGAGGCGCCGGAAGCGCCCCCTCGATACGATGGCTTCGCCATCTACTCGGGATGACAACACAAGCCTACTCGGGATAACTACGCGCAACGGCTGCTCCGGCTGTGACGTAGAGAGCCCCGGTAGCGTTCGCTACCGGGGCTCTCTACGTGTATTTCGCTGCGAAGCGAAATTACATCATGTCGTAGCCGCCCATGCCGCCGCCGGGCATGCCGCCGCCGGCACTGTCCTTCTTGGGCTCGGGCTTATCGGCGATGAGGGTCTCGGTGGTGAGAATGAGCGCGCCGATCGAAGCGGCGTTCTGCAGGGCCGAGCGCGTCACTTTGAACGGCTCGACGATACCCGCCTTGAACATGTCGACGATCTCGCCGGTCATCGCATCG
>JABEUW010000092.1 GCA_013043945.1 Vulcanimicrobiota bacterium
AGGATTTGAACCTGCGACTTCTTGCTCCCAAAGCAAGCGCTCTACCAAGCTGAGCTACGTCCCGCCGGCTCCCCGCGGAGCATACCACAGAGAGGCAAGCCGGGGGCGCGCGCTTCGGTTGCATCGCCGAGGAGCACCGAGCTCTCAACGATGCTTCCACCACAACGACGGAGGAGATGCGTGAGCCGCCCACTCGCCGCCGGAACGCGCAGGCGTGCGAGATCGCGTCCGACCGAGCGCAGGCGCGCGAAGGCGTAGAGGATCGCATCGCCGAGCATCGCCGCACTCGCGGCCGCACCCGGACCGATCGCACCATCGGGAGAGACGTAGAGATACGCAGCACTCTCGCCATCGGGGCGCGAGAAGAGTAGCCCCTGCGCGTACGCTTGCAGGGAGTGATGGAGCGCGCGGTCGCGCGGACGTCCGGCGAGCGCGTCGAGTTCGAGCAGGTCGTTGAGGTCGGCGACGAGTTGGATCGGTCTCGCTGCGATTGCAGCGGTGACGTCGAGTTCGCGAGCGAGGCTCTCTGCAGTCGGGAGCGAGATGCTGTAGCCGAAGTAGCTCGCGCCGAGCGATCCAAGGACGCCATACATGGGAGCGAGTTCGCTCGGCGCCGTCGAGACGAGCGCCCGCACCACCCGGCCCTCCGTGCCGCGCAAAAACTCCACGGTCGCGCGGGCGATGCCGACTCCGCGCGCCTCTCGGGCGACCGCGATCGCCTGGATCTCGACCGCGATCTCGTCACAGGTGTAGATCGCAAGCGCGGCCGGTTCGCCGTCGGCGATCGTGAGAACGCTACGCTCGCGCGCGACCAAGGCAGAGAGCGTCGGCGTCAACAGCGCACCCCCGAGCAGCATCTCTGCCTCGTGCGGGGTGGCGACGCGAAAATCGATCTCGGCTGCCGTCATCGGCCCATCGCCGCTACGAGATCGCGCAGGGCGCGAGCGCGGTGGCTCGCGCGTGCCTTCTCCGGCGCGCTCATCTCGGCGAAGGTTCGCCTCTCGCCATCGGGGAGAAAGAGCGGATCGTAGCCGAAGCCGGCCTCGCCGCGCTCGGCGAGCACGATCGATCCTCTCGTTTCGCCGAAACCTTGGTATCGACGTCCCCGTTCGTCGATGGCGAGGAGTGCGCAGTGGAAGTACGCGCTCCGTTGCGGCGCCGGCACCTCGGCGATCGCAGCGAGCAGCCGCGCCCGCCGTTGCGGCCAGGTGAGTTCGACACCGCCGTACCGAGCGGAGCGAATGCCGGGCGCACCGTCGAGTGCATCGATCTCCAATCCACTGTCGTCGGCGAAAACCGTCGCCGAAATTCCGAGGCGAACGAGTTCGCTATGGAGTGCCGCCGCTTTCAGCGCCGCGTTGCCGAGATAATCGCCGGCGTTCTCTTCGACCTCGGGATAGGGGAGCGAGGCCCCGAGCTCGAGGCCATGCTCGGCGAGAAGCGCTGCGAACTCCGCTCGTTTCCCCTCGTTCGTGCTGGCAAGAAAGAAGCATTCGCTCACGACTCGAGTTGGAGCACCGCCATAAAGGCTTCCTGCGGCAACTCCACCCGCCCGACGCGACGCATCCGTTCCTTCCCGGCCTTCTGCTTCTCCAACAGTTTGCGTTTTCGGCTGATGTCGCCGCCATAGCACTTTGCGAGCACGTTCTTTCGCATCGCACTCACGGTCTCTCGTGCGACGATCTTGCCGCCGATTGCTGCTTGAATCGGAACCTCGAACATCTGACGAGGAATCAGCTCCTTGAGCTTCTCCGCCAAAAGCCGCCCGCGATTCGACGCCTTATCCCGCGCCACGATGAACGAGAGTGCGTCGACCGCCTCGCCGTTGAGGAGGATCTCAAGTTTCACGAGATCGCCCTCGCGATATCCGATCGGTTCGTAATCGAGCGAGGCGTAGCCCTTCGTGCGAGATTTCAGTTGGTCGAAGAGATCGACGATTACCTCGATCAACGGCATTTCGTAACTGAGGATGACGCGGCCGTCGTGGAGGTACTCCATATTCAGCAGCGCTCCGCGGCGCGACTGAATGATCTCCATGATCGCTCCGACGTATTCCGGTGGGGAGATAATCGTCGCTTTTACGTAGGGCTCCTCGAGTTGCGCGATGAGATTTGCCGGCGGTAATTTCGAAGGGTTATCGACGAGTTCGACGGTACCGTCGGTTCGCGTTACGCGAAAGACCACCGAGGGGGAGGTCGCGATGAGATCGAGCGTATAGTCGCGTTCGAGGCGCTCCTGGACGATCTCCATATGCAGCAGGCCGAGGAACCCGCAGCGGAAACCAAAGCCCAGCGCGATCGAGGTCTCGGGTTCGAAGACCAACGCGGCATCGTTGAGCTTGAGTTTTTCTAAGGCGTCCCGTAACGACTCGTAGGCGGCCCCTTCATTGGGATAGAGGCCGCAGTACACCATCGGAACAGCCTTCCGATAGCCCGGAAGCGCAACGTGCGCGGGATTATTCGCCGCGGTAATCGTATCGCCGACATCGATATCGCCTAGCGATTTTACGTTGGCAATAACGTATCCGACATCGCCGATGCTCAATCGTTTCGTCGGGCGCATCTGGGGCGCGAAGAGGCCGACCTCGGTGCATTCGTAGACGCGTTCGTGCGCCATCGACATAAACTTGGTTCCGCTCTCGATGACACCGTCTACGACGCGAACGTAACTCACGACGCCGCGGTAGGGATCGAATTGGGCGTTAAAAACGAGCCCGCGAACGAGATCGCTATGCCCCTGCGGCGCAGGGATTCGGGCGACGATCGCCTCGAGAATGTTTTCGATTCCGATGCCGTTTTTCGCACTGGCGAGGATGCATTCGCTCCGCTCGATCACGAGAAGTTCCTCGATCTCGGCCATAACGCGCTCCGGATCGGCGGCGGGCAGATCGATTTTATTAATCACCGGAATAATCGTGAGATTGTGTTCGAGCGCGAGATGGTAATTTGCCAACGTCTGCGCCTCGATGCCTTGCGCGGCATCGATAATCAACAAAGCGCCTTCGCAGGCCGCTAAGGAACGCGAGACCTCATAGGAAAAATCGACGTGGCCCGGAGTATCGATTAAATTGAGCCGATAGATCTCGCCGTCGAGTGCGGGATAGCGTAGCGTGACCGGGTGCATGCGAATCGTGATGCCGCGCTCGCGCTCGAGATCCATCGCATCGAGCTGTTGTTCTTCCAGAACCCGCGATTCAATCGTCTTGGTCAACTCCATGAGACGATCGGAGAGCGTCGTCTTTCCGTGGTCGATATGCGCGATGATGCAAAAGTTTCGGGTGTTCGCAATCCTCTGCAGCCGATGCGCGTGGTCGGTCGCTCTCTCCATAGGGTGCTTAGAACGCGCAGGCGTGAAGCGTTGCCGAGATAATCACCGGGCGAACGACGAACTGAATGAGCAAAATGAGCACGATAAACGCGATATCGAACCCGCCCATCGGCGGAATGATCCGTCGAATGGGATTGAGGACCGGATCGATCACGGCGGCGAGGTAGCGAACCCAGGCTCCCTGGAGATCGGGAATCCACGAAATGACGGCATAGACCACCAGCACGATCATGTAGATATTGAGCAGCTGTAGCAACAGCGGGCCGAGCGTGCAGGCGATGGCGTTCACGTTCGGTGGCTTCTACGACCTGTCGGCGATGACATTCCGAGGAATGCCGTCGAGAAAGGGCGTGGGGTCGACCGGCGTGCCGTCGTGCATAACCTGGTAATGGACGTGCGGGCCGGTAGCGAAGCCGGTCATGCCGACGCGACCGATCCGTTGCCCTTTCAGCACGTGCTCGCCGACGCGTACGTCGGTGCTCGAGAGATGCGCGTACCAGGTTACGTAGCCGTTTTCGTGGTCGATATCGACCATCAATCCGTAGCCGCCATCATACGATGCGGCGGTTACCACCCCCGCCGCCGTGGCTCGCACCGGTTCCCCCCAGTCGGCGGCGAGATCGACGCCCTCGTGAAACTCGACATCGGGATAGGTGCGATAGCAAAAACATCCAGTAATCTGGGCGCCGGCAACGGGATCGATCGAGGGAATATGCGCGACGAGCGCCGCCTGAGCGAGCGCCGTAATGTTGCCGAGGTTAAGTACGCGCACGGCCCGCGCGCGCGAGCGTTGCGAAAGCGCAGCGGCGCGCGCGGCAACGGCGGCGATCTCCCGTAGCCGTGCACGAACGAGGCTCACCTTCGAGGCTCCGCGCGATGCCTTCTTCTCCATCCGAACCGGTTTCGAGGCGTGCACCGGCATGCCGATCGCCGCCTCGATGCGTTGGTTCTCCCGCTCGACGCGCTCGAGCGTCGCTCGGAGTTGCTCGGTTTGACGATCGATCGAGGTCACCGTGCGACTCTGGTGCATCGTTACGGCCCGCAGATGCGCGACTTCGTGATGCGCCATACCCGCCGTCACGAGCGCGAAGGTCGCCGAACCCATCACGACCGATGCGAACGCCGTGCAAGCGATCACGATCGACCGTCGAGAGAGAACGAAGCGCCATATACGCTCCCCGTTCTGCGGTACGAGCTTCACGTGATAGCGATCGAGAAACATCGTTAACCTCCCGCAGCGACGGCTTCGTGCAACGCCGATTCCCTCGCCAGCCCAATGGCGGCGATCTCTTCCTCCGAGGCATTGCTCTCGCAAAGAAATCCGCGTACGCTCTTTCCGTAGGTTCTCGTGTCGGTGCGCGAATAGATGCTGTTTAGCACGACCCCATCGCCGTTACGGTTGAGGAGCGCGAGCGCGTAGGAGAGCGTTGAGCCCGTATCCTCGTAGGCGTCGTAGCGAACGAAACCGACGAGGGAGAGGTCGATTCGTGCGAGCCCCTCGAGCGTCGCAATCCGCGACGCGCTCTCATCCCCGCGAAGCTCTGCCGCCCGCAGCGCCGCTTCGATCGCCGCGATGCGCTCCGAGGCACGCCCCGCCGAGCCGCCGAGTAAATCGTCGTGGATCTCCAGCAATTTTACCAGCGCCGGCAGGTTCTTGCTGAGTCGCAGGAAGGCGACGACTCCCAAAACGAGCGCGACCGCTCCGAGAAGAATCCCACCGAGAGCGAGCGCCGCGAGCAGGTCGGGCGAAAAATTCGACGACAGCATCTTCTCCTACTATTGATCCTTCGGTTAAAACCACGACGGAAGCCGGGTTGACTCGCGGCACCCGCGCCGATTCGCGAACCGTTGCTCCCTTCCGGGCCTGGCGGGGTTGACGAGGGCGCGCCGCGCGAGGCCCGGCCCCCATCATGGCCTGCGCATGATAGCACGCGGGCGCCAGCGCGGGTAAAGCGAGAGAAGTCGCAGCGGAACGCACCGCAAGGCGGCTCGCCGCACCGCGGCCCCTTAGGAGCCAGCCGGGGTGAAATCGCTCGGAATCGAAAAGAGCCGCTTGGCCTCGGGGCGATAGAGCCACCGAATATTCCCGCGCTCGAGGAGCGATCCGACACTCTCGCCCGAGCCGGCCTGCATCTCCATCAGTCGGTAGAGCGCGAGCTTCCCGCCCCCACTCATCAAACCGACGGCCGCGCCGCCCTTGGTAACGACCTGCGGCTTGCAGCCTCCTCGATCGATCGCCCCACTGACCGAGAGCGGCGGCATTCCCGAAGCGCTCGGCAGCGGGCAGTACGCACGCCACCTATCGATGCCCGAGATGTATCGCACGATCGTCATTCCTGAGGAACCGTTGTGGCACGATCCCGTCGCGCGAGTCGTCGTCATCGCGATGCGCGCCTGCGTTCCATGCGTCCGGAATCCCTCAAGCATTTTCGTGCCAAGATCCCTCTGGGTCGTCGAGAGCGTCATCGTTGCGGTTCCTGGTGCCATATTCGTCATGTTTCCCGGCATATTCCCCATCGGCGCGGGCGTAACGGTCGCGCCTCCGCATCCCTCGCCATCCTTCACGACTCGATAGGTCTTTTTCGCGAGATCGAGATAGATCGTCTCATGTCGATCGCATTTCTCGATCGTTGCGGTGTGCTGCAGCGGGAGATCGGTGCGCACCCACTTTTTATAAAAGGTTACTCGTTCGAGCGAACCATCACGCATCATCGCCATCATCGACGGCAACGAGTCCGCAGCGCCTATAGCATGCTTCATCATGCCTCGGGCGAGCATCCCTCCCAAGCCCGAAAAACCGTGATGTGCGGGGGAGGGCGATGGGGTTGCATCGGCGATCGCCATCAGTTGCTGGTAGCTCTCGTCGAAACTCCCGGGGGGCGGCGCCGTCGCAGCGGGCATCAGCATGCGCGTGATTTGATCGTATTGGAGAGCGACCGGGGTCGGCGTTGGCGTCGGCCTCGGCGAGCCAGGCTTTGCGGCGCGAGCCGATATCGCCCCAGGTGTAGCGGCAGCGATAACGAGCGCGCAGAAGGCGGTGGCAGAAGCGGCAGATCGTAAAGACGTCATAGAGAGTACCCCCTCGCTTGAATTGCTATAAAACCTTCGCAGTGGGGGCTGGCCTCCCTGCCGCTTGCGGGGCTCGCCGAAGCGCTGGAAGAAGAGCGCTCTCTATGGCAGATGTAACGATAAAAATTCGCGAGAGCGGCCCCTATTTAGTCAAGGGCCCGGTGACGATCGCGGATGTCGATGGGCACCCCTACCGGATCGAGGGTGAAAACGTGGCGCTCTGCCGTTGCGGGCAATCGAAGAGCAAGCCGTTCTGCGACGGCTCGCACCGCGACGGCTTCGTCGCGATCGAACGCGCGCCGGAGGCGTAGGCGATGCCGAGTTATCAGGCCGAAGGCGAACTCCCCGAGAAGCGCCACATTCAATTTCGCCGACCCGACGGCGGACTCTATGCCGAAGAACTCTTCTCAACCCGCGGGTTTGAGAGCATCTACTCGTTGCTCTACCACGAACGTCCACCGACCGCGACACGTGAGGTTCGCCAATGGCATCGGTCGCGCGTCGAACTCCACGAAAACGATCCCTTACGCAACCGCCACTTCCTTACCGGCAAATTAACGCTCTCGGGCGACGCGATCGATTCGCGCACGCCGATCCTCGGCAACGAAGATCTTCTGCTATCGCTTGCGACCGCACGCGAGCCGATGGCGAGTTTTTATCGAAATGTCGGAGGCGACGAGTTGCTCTTTATTCACCGAGGCACGGGAACGTTCGAAACGCCCTTCGGGAGACTCGATTATCGCCCGCTCGATTACGTGCTCATGCCGACGGGAACGACGTGGCGGATTCTTCCCTCCGAACCGACCGACATGGTAGTCCACGAATCGGCCGGCATGGTAACCGTGCCGCGAAAATACCGTAATGAGTTCGGACAGCTGGAGGAACACGCGCCGTACTACGAACGCGATTTTCGCGCTCCGGTTTTGACGCCGCCGAAGGTCGAGATCGGTGCCTACGAGATTCGCGTGACCAACCGTGGACGCAACGCCCTCTACGTTGTGGAAAACCATCCCTGCGATGTCATCGGATGGGATGGCTATTGTTACCCGTACGCGTTCAATCTCGCCGATTTCATGCCGATTACTGGCAAACTCCACCAGCCACCGACGGCACACGCGACGTTCGAGGCTCCGGGCGCGGCATTTTGTGCCTTCGTACCGCGGCTCTTCGATTACCATCCGCTTGCCATTCCGGTCCCGTATAACCATTCCAGCGTCGACTGCGATGAAGTGCTCTACTACGTGAGCGGGAACTTCATGAGCCGGCGAGGCGTCGTCGAAGGTTCGATCACCCTCCACGCAGCCGGTGCACCGCATGGCCCGCAACCCGGAGCGGTCGAGGCGAGCCTCGGAAAACGGGAGACCGACGAGATTGCCATTATGGTCGATACTTTCAAGCCACTCAAACTCGCTCGTGCGGCGACGCTCTGCGAGGACGAGCAGTACTATCGCTCGTGGTCGACCCAGTAAGGGCTTGCCTTACTGAATCGCCCCGCTCGTAACCGTGACTCCCGCAGGTAGGGCGATCGTGTTGGTTTGGCCGTCGGTACTTCCGATCGTCGCCGACCCGGCGGCTACAGCGGTAACGGTGAACGGCCCGCTTCCCGAGGAGGGCGATACCGTAACGGCCGCGGGGTTCGAGCTGGTCGCGCTCCAAGGACCCGAATAGCCGGTCTCGCTCGAGGTGAACGTTGTCGTTTGCGCGACCGCCGCAAATGCAAAAGCGTTCGGCGCAGCGACCAGGCTTCCCGGAGCGCCGCCCCCGATGCTGATGCTCTGCAGGGTGGAATGGCTCTGGGTAACCTCGCCCACTCCGTTGACCGAGATCGACGCAGATCCCTGACCGACGGCGGTAACGTCCGCTTGCCCGTTCGGCGAGATAATCGTCTGCAGTGTGCCCGAGCTGGCGGGGGCGCGCTGGGTCGAGGTCAGCTTCCGTGCGAGCGAGAGCACGCTGCCGTTCCTCGACGTGATCGTATAGGGCCGAGAAAGCCCGGCTGGCTGACCTGCAGAAGCGCGGTATCTCCCAGGTACTGGAGCGGCCCTATGAGATTGACGGAGAGCGGCGGAGCGCTCGTCCCTCCGCCACCTGCGATGCCCGGTTCGTTCGAGGCGGGAGAGCAGGCAACTGCGAGCACGAGTATACCGGCGAGGCCGAATAAAGGAAAAACAAACGAGTCATCATCATATTCTCCGAGAGAACGAGGCTTCCATATCACATTCCCTCACCTGTTTTCTCGAAATTCATCGGTTCCCGCACCGCCGAGAGCACTCGTCCGCATGCGCTGCCAAATCCAATCGAACGAAATCCGTCGCGCAGGCAACGGCCGAGGATGCGCACTTCATCGCCATCCTCCAGAAAGGCCCGCTCTTCCCCGTCGGGAAGCTGCAACGGGTTCGCGCCATTCTCGGTGAGTTCGATCAAACTCCCTTGCGAGCCGGGACGAGTACCGCTGATGGTGCCCGAGGCAAAAAGGTCGCCCGGGCGGATCGCCGCACCATTGCTCGCCGCATGCGCGAGTTGCTGCGCCTGGCTCCAGTACATCCCCGCAAAGCTGGTCGACGAGATCGGCGCCGCATCGATCCCCCGCGCGCGCATCGCCGCGCTCGACAACAGCACCGAGAGGGCGATTTCGTAATTGTCGGGTTCGTGCCGTTGAAGGTACGGCAGCGGAGCTGGGATCTGCGTCGGCCCTGCGACGCGGAAGGGTTCGAGCGCCTCCATCGTCACGACCCAGGGTGAGATCGTGGTTGCGAACGACTTGCCAAGAAAGGGCCCCAACGGCTGGTACTCCCAGGCTTGAATGTCGCGGGCGCTCCAGTCGTTCACTAAGACGGATCCGAAAATATGCTCGCGAGCACGCTCGATCGGGAGCGATTCGCCGAGCGCGTTCCCCGGGCCGGCGAAAAAACCAACCTCCAGCTCGATATCGAGCCGCGTGCTCGCGCCAAAGACCGGCGCCTCGTCGCCGGGAAGCCTCCGCTGACCGCGGGGTCGGCGGATCGGCGTTCCGCTAGGAACGATCGTTGCGCTACGGCCGTGATACCCGATCGGAATCCAGCGCCAATTCGGTAAGAGCGGTTCGCCTTGCGGCCGAAAGAGGCGTCCGAGATTGGTGGCATGCTCGATCGAGGAGTAAAAGTCGACGTAATCGCCCACGATTGCGGGAAGGTGCATCGTCGCTTCCTCGGCGCTAGCGAGCGCTTGCGGCATCTCGAGAAGTGCGCGATCGCCGCCGACGCGCAACAGATCGCTCACTCTCCCTCGCAGCGCGCGCCAAACCGGACGTCCGGCGGCCATCAGCGCGTTGAGCGTCTCGGCAGAGAGCGTCGCGCGATCGACGATCCCGTCGAAGAGCCCCGCTTCTGCGAGCGCGCGCAGATCGACGATGCGTTCGCCGATTGCAACGCCGATCCGTGGTTCGCGTCGTTTCGCCGAAAAGATGCCGTACGGTAAGTTCTGAATCGGAAAGTCGCTCTCCACGCCGACCTCGATCCAACTCGTTCGCTTGGGGTCGTGGCTCGCATCGAGATCGAGTACGCTCACGTCAGCCATCCGAGAGCAACCAAGTCGTCGAGCGGCTCGCTGACGCTGCAACTGCCGTACGAAAGCAACCCGCTCCGACGAGAGCGTTCGATCGCCGTCGATTCGCAGCGTCGACCGCGCCACGAAAGCCCGTTCTCAGCAAACGCAAACGCGGCGCTCGAGCGCTCTGCAAGGACGGCTTCGATCTCCTCAAAGGGCGCACGCTGAATCGCCAAGCACGACGCCACGAGCAGATTGACGAACCCGTGCATCTCGAAACCCGTTCCGACCTCGCGATGCGCCACTGGATGATGTAAGCCGGCGGTCGCTTTCCACGCCACCCCATACTCGGCGCAGGCTCGAAGGTGCGCTGCAACCTCCGAGGCCGAGGGAAAGGCGGAAGCGGCGAGGCCGCCGCAGCGAATTTTCGAGCGCAGCCGCGCCCGAGCGAGCGATTCGACGGCACCGGGCATCTCGTGCTCCCATCGGTCGTCCCGTGGGAACTCGACGTAGCACGGGAGTTCGCGCAGCCCGAAACGGTCGAGCAACGCTCCGACCTGCGAAACGACCGCTCCGTAATTTTCTCGGGCGGCCCGTAACGGCGGCACCGGAATCTCCAACGCGACCGGTACGACCGTCGCCGCCCCGAGCGATCCTTCGGCGAGCGCCGCGAGCTGCTCCGAGATCTCGTTGAGCCAGAGCCTCGATTCCCGATCTGCATCGAGGATGACGCTCGCTCGCATCGACGGGGACTCCCCGTGAAGCCCGAGCAGTTCCGAAAACCGTGCGAATGGAACGATAAATCGGCCGAGCATCCATGCGTGTGAAAAGCGAAGCGACCTTCGATACTCATCGTAGGCAGTGGGCAATGCAAGCTGCGCCGGAGGAAAGAGCCCTGCATAGTCGATCAGGTCGGTAAACATCACTCGCGCGAGGGCCTCGGTCATCATCGTTCGCGCGGTTTGCCCGGGCGAGCACAAGGGCCCTGCCGACATCCCCGCTAAGACGCCCTCCATGAGCACCACCCATGCATCGCCGGGCGCAGAACCTACGACCCCACTCTCGCAGATCGACTGGGATCATATCGAATTCTACGTCGGAAATGCCAAACAAGCATCGCAATTCTACCAATGCACCTTCGGGTTCGAACAGATCGCCTACGCCGGCCCCGAGACGGGGCTGCACGACCGAGCAAGCTACGTCCTCGAGCAGAACGACCTCCGCTTCGTACTCACATCGAGCCTCCGCGGCGACGACGCGATCGCCGAACACGTCAAGCTTCACGGCGATGGCGTGCGCGACGTGGCTATTCGCGTGAACGATACGCGTGGAGCGTGGGAGATGGCGGTTCGCGGGGGGGCGCGCAGCATTCTCGATCCAATCGAACGCCGCGACGATCGCGGGCGCGTCGTCGTAGCGACGATTGCAACCTACGGCGATACGCTACACACGTTCGTTCAACGCGACGGCTACGAGGGCGCATTTCTTCCGGGCTTCGTTCCCGCTCGCAAAGCGTATGGGCGCTCGTCGAAGCCGCATCTTCTTGCGATCGACCATTGCGTCGGCAACGTCGGATGGGGCGAGATGGACGCATGGGGCGAGTTTTACCAAAAGGTATTCGGTTTTTCGCAGCTGATTTCGTTCGACGATAAAGACATCTCGACGGAGTACACCGCACTAAAATCGAAAGTCATGAGCGACGCCCGTCACCGCGTAAAATTTCCGATCAACGAACCCGCTCACGGGAAGAAAAAATCCCAGATCGAGGAGTACCTCGATTTCTATCGCGGATCGGGCGTGCAACACATTGCGATACGCACCGACGACATCGTTGCGACGATCGATGCGCTCCGAGAGAACGGAGTCGAGTTTCTCGATACCCCCGACTCCTACTACGACGATTTGCGAGCGCGCGTCGGCGAGATCGATGAAAACATCGACGTGTTGCACCAACGAAAAATCCTCGTCGACCGCGACGACCAAGGGTATATGTTGCAAATATTCACGAAGCCGTTGCAAGACCGGCCAACGGTGTTTTTCGAGATCATCCAACGAAAGGGAAGCCTCTCGTTCGGAAAGGGAAACTTCAAAGCGCTATTCGTCTCGATTGAAAAAGAGCAAGAGAAACGCGGCACGTTGTAGATGAAGCAGCTCTGCGTCGATGCCGTCATGCTCGAATCGCGTGCGAGCGAGTTGGCGGCGCGATCGATCAAGGGCGAGACGAAAAGCGCATGGATCGATCTCGCAATATCCTGTATCGATCTCACGACGCTCGAAGGACGTGATACTCCGGGGCGCGTGCGCTCGCTCTGCGCAAAAGCGCGCACGCCGCTGCCCGGAAGCGACGCCCCCTCGGTGGCGGCGGTCTGCGTCTATCCGAATTTTGTGGGAATCGCGCGCCGAGCGCTCGAGGGCAGCTCCCTCCGCGTCGCCTCGGTAGCAACCGCTTTTCCCGCCGGACAGGCCGAGCTCTCGGTGAAGCTCGCCGATACCGAACAGGCGCTCGAGGCCGGCGCCGATGAGATCGACATGGTGATCGACCGTGGAGCATTTCTCAGCGGTGCCGAAGATCGCGTCGTCGACGAGATTACCATCATCAAAAAGCGGTGCGGCGATCGGCATCTCAAAGTCATTCTCGAAACCGGCGAGTTAGGAAGTTACACCGCGATCCGTCGCGCCTGCGATCTTGCGCTGGAAGCGGGGGCGGATACGATTAAAAGTTCGACGGGCAAGATTGGAACCAACGCGACGTTTCCAACGGCACTGGCGATGTGCGATGCGCTCGCAGCCTTCTCCCGCCGCACCGGAGTACGACGCGGACTCAAACTTGCCGGAGGCATTCGAACGACGAAACAGGCGCTCGGCTATCTGGCGATTCTCAACGAAACGCTTGGAACCACATGGCTGGCTCCCGAGAGGTTTCGGCTCGGCGCGAGCGCGTTACTCGACGACCTCTTGATGCAACGAGAACGCCTACGCACCGGACACTACACGCGCCCCGAGCGCATACCGAAGGATTGACGTGAGGTTACTATGAGTTCCTCCGCTTACGCACCCGCTCTAGAAAGTACTCGCCCCACCATACGCAGCGAGTACGGCCTCTTCATCGGGGGTAAGTGGCATGCGCCCCAAAGCGGCCGATACGATGTAACGATCGACCCCGCCCACGAAACGGCGATCGCTCGCGTTGCCTACGGAGGCCCCGAGGATATCGCGCGTGCGATACGGAGCGCGCGTAAAGCGTACGAACGGTGGTGGGCCCCGATGAAACCGGCGACGAGGGCGAAATACCTCTTCCGCATCGCGCGGGCCATTACCGAACGTTCCCGCGAGATCGCTGTGCTGGAATCGATGGACGGCGGCAAACCTATTCGCGAGGCACGCGACTTCGACGTTCCCACGGCGGCGGCACACTTCTTTTACCATGCGGGTTGGGCCGACAAGCTCGAATGGGTTCTACGTGCGGGTCGAACGCCGCAACCGCTTGGCCTCTGTGGAGCGATCGTCCCGTGGAATTTTCCGTTGCTCATGGCGGCGTGGAAAATCGCACCCGCGCTCGCGTGCGGTAATACCGTCGTCCTCAAACCCGCAGAGACGACGCCGTTAACGGCGCTCTTTCTCGCCCAAATCGCCCAAGATGCCGACCTTCCGCCCGGCGTTCTTAACGTCGTTACCGGGGACGGCGCGACCGGAGCTTCGTTGGTCGCCCACCCCGGCCTCGATAAACTCGCATTTACGGGTTCTACCGAAGTAGGCCGCGAGATCGCTCGTGCGCTCGCAGGACGATCGACGCGACTGACGCTCGAACTCGGCGGCAAGGCCGCGCACGTGGTGTTCGCCGACGCGCCATTGGACCAAGCGATCGAGGGGGTCGTCCGCGGCATCTATTTTAACCAAGGGCACGTCTGTTGTGCCGGATCGCGATTGCTCGTCGAAGAATCGATCCTCGACGAAACCGTCGCTCTTCTGCAGCAACGAATCGACCGTCTTCGCATCGGCGACCCTCTCGATAAGAACACCGACATCGGCGCCATTAATTCGCGCGCTCAACTCGAGCGTATCGAGGAGCTCGTCCGCAGTGGCGTCGAGCAAGGGGCGACGCTCATCCAACAGCGTTGCGATCTTCCCGAGCGCGGCTACTATCACCGTGCATCATTTTTCACCAACGTGCAAAGCTCTCACCGAATCGCGCGCGAAGAGATCTTCGGCCCCGTTCTGGCGGTCATGACCTTCCGCACCCCCGAGGAGGCGATCGAGAAAGCGAACGATACGCCGTATGGGCTCTCTGCGGGCGTCTGGACCGATCGCGGAAGTAAGAACATGGCCGTCGCGCAGCAACTCAAGGCCGGCGTCGTTTGGTGCAACACCTATAACCGCTTCGATCCCGCCTCGCCGTTCGGTGGTTTTCGCGAGAGCGGTTTCGGGCGCGAGGGCGGCGTTCACGGCCTGACCGAATACTTGGCATAAGACGCGATGCCGAAAGCGACGTACGATGCAACGCTCCTCGAACGGCTCGAACCGCTCCTCGTACACGCTCGCACGGCGATCGTGGGCTGGGACCGAGAGTTGCGTATCTCCTACTGGTCGCAGAGTGCAACTAACCTTTTTGGAATCGATGCGAGAGAAATGCTGGGCAAAAACGTCGAGGAGAGCGCGTTCGTTCACCCCGCCGATCGGCCCGCAGTCGTGGAGCGAAGCCTCCGCTTACGCGGAGGGCATCAACGAGAGCGCGTCAATATCAACCGCAATAACCGCGGCGACGGAAGGACGATCGTCTGCCGCTGGACGCGCGCCGCCGAGCAGGAGGACGATCGGCTTTCGATTATTTCCTTCGTGGAGGACATTACCCGCGAATATGCCGCGCGCGATAGCATTCTCGAAAGCGAAGCCCGCTTTCGCGCTCTCTACGCCGATAACCCCGACCCCATTTTCATCCTGGATCGCGATGGCTTCGTAACCGACGTCAACGACACGGCTCGCAACGATCCGGAAGCGGGCTACGCCGAAGCAATCGGCAAGCATTTTTACGACCTCGTCCCCGCCGACCAGCGAGCCGAGCACGACGCGTACTTCCAGCGAGCGCGTTCGGGTCTCACGCAAGAGTACGAAATCACGGTAGCGGACAGAACCGATACGCAACGCTTTCTCTCCATCAGAACGGTTCCACTCTTTGAAAGCGGGGCCTTCGCCGGAGTTTACTCGATCGTTCACGACGACACGCTGCGACGAAACGAGCAAGAGGCACTCGCCGCAACCGAACGAGAGCGGTACGAAAGCGTGCGCCGGTTACGCTCGCTCTTCGAGGCGAATCCCGACGGCGTTATCGCGGTCGATCGTTCGGGAAACATCACTGAGGCGAACGCAGCTTCTGCGAGGATCGGCGGATACGCGATCGACGCGATCGTCGGACGCAACTTTGAAGAGTTCCTAACCGAAGAATACCTCTCCACGGCGCGTCGACATTTCTCAACGG